>JAQICP010000124.1 GCA_027858555.1 Vallitaleaceae bacterium | reverse complement strand
AAGTTGCTCAGGCTAATTTTGAGCATTTGATTGAAATACAACCCATAACAGATACTCAACTTGATCTAATCCATCAGATTTCTACTACTCAGAATATTGATGTGGATACAAGTGTCTTTAACAAACAGGCAGCAAATGAATGGATAATTAAGTATCAGTAATATCAAAAAAACAGATGCAAGGGGTTAGCCCATTGAATCTGTTTTATAGATCTATTAATTCATTTATAGATTTTTCTTTGATAATTGGTCGTATAGCATCTGTGCAATGCCAACGCCTTTTCCTTTAGATGTCTCTTTGGCATACTCTTCAAAAAGCATGTCCTCAAATATATCACGACCAGGTGCCTTCTCAGTTAAGGTGGTCTCTGGTATGCTTTTTCTCATTTCACTATATAGCTGTTGCACATAATAAGTTTCGAATTCACGACACGCTTCCCTAAGGGCTTCCTTATCCTGCGCTTCAACAGCAGAATCTAGCATACTTTGAAATGCCTCTCCTTCTACTTGAGACGGCGCAGTATCTGTTACAACCTGATTCATTTTACCTTGAATACCTGTAATATCCATCTAATCACGACCTATCGTTTTAATTGATTGACCAATGCCAACATATCATCAGAAGTTTGTATTGATTTTGAGTTCATCTCATATGCTCTTTGGGCAACAATCATCTTAACCATCTCTTCAACCACTTGAACATTAGATGCTTCAATGGAGCCTTGTGCTGTCAATGTTTTCTGTAATTCATCATTCTCAGCTTCATAAATCGGTCCGCCTGAAGCACTTGTTTCTTTGTAAAAAGCACCACCCATTGAACTTAAGCCCGCTGGATTTTTGAATTGAACGATACCCAGTTGATAACCTAGATCTGAAATTGTTTGGTCTGGATTAATATAAGACATATTACCTAAAGAATCAATTGTCAATTTTGTTGCTAAAAATCCACTATCGAAATCGATTGGATCGCCCTCAGTGGATAATATTGAATAACCGTCGGATGTTACCAATCTTAGTTGGTCATCGACAATTGAGATCTTGAATCCACCTTGCTTGGTAAACATGGTATCACCATTCACATCTTCTACCATAAAAAAGCCATTGCCTTCTAGGGAAAAGTCTAATGGATTATTCGTTACATCAAGACTACCTTGAGAAAAATCTTTATAATTGGCGCCTACTCTAACACCATGACCTATTTGGACACCGACAGGTTTACCGATACCGTTTTCATCGATAAATGCTGGTGATAGGGTTTCATAGAATAAAGAACGAAACTCCATTACATCTTTTTTAAAGCCAGCTGTATTAACGTTGGCAATATTATTAGCTATTGAATCTACATAAAGTTGTTGGGATTTCATCCCTGACGCTGCCGTCCATAATGATCTCATCATAATATATTCGCCTCCAAGTTTACCACTTATTTACTACATTCTACCGATTTGGTTAACTGCTTGATCTAGTGTACTATCGTATGTTGTGAGTACTTTCTGACTGGATTCATAGCTTCTCATCACATTGATCATATTGACCATTTCTTCTACTGAATTAACATTAGAAGCTTCCAAGTAACCTTGCATCACAGTTCCTTCAAATGCTTTTTCCACTGATTCTGTCGTTTTATCATATAAACTGCCACCTAATTTATTAAGTTTATTAGGATCTTCTATACCAACCATTCTAATTTTCCCAACCCTTGTGGCACCATCAAACACATCGCCTTGCTCTGAAATAATCAGACCATTCAGGTTACTAACCGTAATCGGTCCCTCTTCTCCGAGTACATACAGACCATCTGATGTCATCAGCTGACCATTCGGACCTAGATTAAAAGAACCGTCTCTTGTATACTTCTCAGAAAATGTGCCGTCCTCGTTGAGTGACCCTGCCACAAAAAAACCATCACCTTGTATCGCCAAGTGATTGACAATACCTGTTTGAGTGATAGACCCTTGCGCATGATCCACATAAGTCTCACCTATCTGAACACCAAAACTCATAGTACCAATACGTGAATTGGCACTGGTTTCTGGATCATTTATTTTGCTTATATATAGTTCTTTAAAGGACTCAAAAAACACACCGTCTTTTTTATAGCCGGTCGTGTTAACATTTGCTAGATTATTAGATATGGTATCCATTCTTTGTTGTTGTGCATTCATACCTGTATAGGCTGTATATAAACCTCGTAACATAGTTTCACCTCTATGATTTATTATTCATAATATGTATCGAACAGTTACCAGGTTTTATTAATAGGGTTTGATCAATTATTTGAAATATTTATATTAACTACGCCATCTATAAAACAACCGATGTAATTATCCCAGTAGGCTTATCTGTTTTTTAATATGACTTTGATGTGCGTCCCCTGTGAAATTCATCTTAATTGTTGTTGTTGGGTAGATGCATATGGGTGCCATTGGATCCCTATCGTCGATTTGTTGTATAACAACATTAACGAAAACTAAACCCCTTACAAAATGCAAGGGGCTAAAAATTACTTTATAATATATATGCTGCTATTGTCTATCAATTCATATTAATTTTCTTGAACCCTGTGGTGCTCACCTTGATTGACAGGTGTAATCTAGTACCTTATAACGGATTATTCAGAAAATATATTTTTTCTTTTTTTGCTACTAGACATAAATTCTACGTATTTACCCGTACCAATGGCAACACATGTTATTGCATCATCAGCAGTGATGACTGTAATGCCTGTTTTACTTTCCATCAATTGGTCAAGGCCTTGTAATAGAGCACCTCCACCAGTTAATACAATGCCACGCTCAGCAATATCAGATGATAGCTCTGGTGGTGTTTTTTCTAGTACGCTATGTACCGCTTCTATAATCTTAGAAGCAGCTTCACGTAATGCTTCTTCAGTTTCTTCTGATGTAACAGTAATTGTTTTAGGTAACCCAGTTATAAGGTTACGACCTTTGACATCCATTGATAATGGCTCTGGTCTTTTAAAAGCTGTACCTATTTTTATCTTAATATTTTCAGCTGTTCTTTCTCCAATTAATAAATTATGTTTTTTTCGCATATACCTAACGATTGCTTCATCAAAATTATCGCCTGCTATCTTAATGGAGGCATTAACAACTGTACCACCAAGTGATATAACCGCTATATCTGATGTACCACCGCCTATATCCACAACCATACTACCACAAGCTTTGGATATATCAATGCCAGCACCAATTGCAGCAGCAATAGGTTCTTCAATAATCTCTACTTTTCTTGCTCCTGCTTGATAGGTTGCATCTTCAACTGCACGTTTCTCAACTTCAGTAACACCACTCGGCACACACACTGTGATATGTGGTTTACGAAGACGTCTACCAACTGCCTTGTGTATAAAATATTTTAACATCTTTTCTGTCACTGTATAATCTGAAATAACCCCTTGTCTAAGTGGTCTGATTGCGACAATATTACCGGGTGTTCTCCCAAGCATGGTTCTTGCCTCATGACCGACTGCTAGTATTTCGTTTTTATCTCTATCAATTGCTACTACTGATGGCTCCCGTAGTACAACACCTTTTCCTTTAATGTAAACAAGTATGTTCGCTGTTCCTAAGTCAATACCAATGTATGCTCCAAACATTTCTTCACCTTCCCGAGTTGTATTATTATAGGTAATTAAATGAAATATTCCTATCTGAAATAGCTCTATAGCCTATCATTCATTCTTACTTATACCTTAACCTCTATTATACATATAAATAGGGTTTAATCAAATTATATTTTTCAAATATTTATATAATCAATAAATAAAGTTAAAACCACAATCAATAACTAATTAACATCCAGTAATAAATTTTTTTTTTGAACGTTTCTATTGGTGAAATCTCAACTCCTTTTATCAAAAGATTTCAAACAGCACTTAAGTAAACAACAAAACATAAT
>JAQICP010000076.1 GCA_027858555.1 Vallitaleaceae bacterium | reverse complement strand
CTATATGACACAAGAATACCAAACAAGTATGGAACTTGCACTTAAAGACCAGATTTTACTAGCTGGGTCTATCAAATATGCCTACAACCAATTAAAAATCAAATTAACGCAAACAACATATAAGTCAGTGGGTAGGGTGGTTTCTATATATAATACAGTCTTAGCAAAAAGCAGTAATGAGTATAATCCGATTGCTGATACTACTGGGGATGTTACTGGGGATACTACTGGGGATACTACTGGGGATGATTTGATTGGTGATGATACCTTAGTTGTTGATGCTGATGATGTGTCAGTTATTACAGATATTCACAGCTGGGATTATGAACTTATCCCTGTAGCGGATGACTTCATGCGATTATTACCATCTAACCATCTTGTCATGCCAAGCAATACCATGGAGCAGTTTATCCCACCTATTGATAGGCGTATCACTAATATTAACGAACTTGTCGCTCGATTTCCAGAGACAGAGTTTTATTTATACTATGTTGAAACAGACCATGACATTGATTTTATCCATTATGAAAATACCCATCAGATTATCAATTACATGATGGATCACATCAATACTTCAGTTAAGGTTGCTGTTCAGTGGGTTACCACATTCGAATCTTATACAGATACTTTTTATAAAACCGACCACCATTGGAATGAGAACGGCCAAATGATAGGTTATCAAAACATTGTAACTTTACTTGGGGAAGTGCCAGATCCAAACGTTAGTATCAAAATCTTGGAGAATGCCCTGTACGTAGGATCAAGAGCAAAACAAATTGATGATTATACAGTGGTAGATGATTTTGGCATTCTTTTTAACGATACACTAAAATATACCGTAGAGGTCAATGGTGTAGAAGCGGTGGTGAACCAAAAACCATGGTACAATCAGGGCTTCTATTCAACTGAAATTGGTGTGAACCATTATGCAGTCTGTTTTGGTTATGATAAGGGATTAATCGGTTACAATTTTGACCAAGAAGAGAAAGACAATTTATTGGTATTTGCTGCCAGTTTTTCGAATCCGATTAATGAGTTGATTGCATCGCATTTTAATCATACCTATGTTGTGGACCTTAGACATTATGAAAAGGATATGGGTACTGTTTTTGATATGGATTCATTTATAAAAGAACATGACATTGATAAAGTGTTATACACTGGGTATTATGCATTTTATGCAGGGGAAAAATTTTTGATCAATTAGAGGAGACATCATGGTTTTTAGTAGTTATTCATTTCTGTTCCTGTTTTTACCGATAACTTTAGCCTTATATTACTTAATGCCGAAACGAAATCTGAAAAATTTGGTTTTATTTGGTTGTTCTTTGGTATTCTATTCTTGGGGAGAACCTGTTTATATTGTACTCATGTTAGTGTCCATATTAAATGACTACAGCATGTCTAGGTTGATCGATATCAATCACAAAAAAAAACGTATGGGTAGAGCAAAACTCTTCTTGATTATATCTTTTGCAGTTAATCTTGGCTTGCTTGGTTTTTTTAAATACTACGGATTTGCAGTTGAAAATATTAATCAAGTATTTAATCTTAAATTGATTGCACATCAATTACCATTACCAATAGGGATTAGTTTTTATACATTTCAAACCATGTCTTATACCATAGATGTTTACCGAGGTAAAACTAAGGTTCAAAAGAATCTATTGACGCTTTCTACCTATGTGGCTTTGTTCCCACAACTTATTGCTGGTCCTATCGTTAGATACATAGATATTGAACACGAGTTAGAACACCGCACAGAGTCCTTACAGCTGTTTTCACAAGGGACTAGACGATTTATACTTGGTCTTGCTAAAAAGGTCCTTATAGCCAACCCAATGGGTTTCTTGGCGGATAGTATCTATGGTGGTCAGATTAGTGAGCATAGTAGTTTGATTTTATGGCTGGCAGCCCTTGGATTTACCCTGCAGATTTATTTCGATTTTTCAGGGTATAGTGATATGGCGATAGGTCTAGGTAAAATGTTTGGTTTCAATTTCTTAGAAAACTTCAACTATCCATATATTTCAAAAAGCATTACAGATTTTTGGAGGCGGTGGCATATTTCACTTACCACTTGGTTTAGAGACTACCTCTACATACCACTTGGCGGTAATCGGGTCAGTCGGTTGAAATGGCTAAGGAATATACTCATTGTTTGGTTTGTAACTGGTTTGTGGCATGGGGCTTCTTGGAATTATATCATATGGGGACTTTATTATTTTGTAATCCTTTTATTTGAAAAGTTTTTGATTGGAGGCTTACTTAAAAAAATGCCAAAGATCTTTGCACATATATATACATTATTCATAGTAGTTATAGGATGGGTGATATTTAGAATTGAAGATTTTGCCGTGCTTAAGGAAGTGCTTTATAGAATGTTCAGTTTTCAACCAATCGATATGGCTTCCGTCTTGTTGAAGTACCAATCTATCTTATACACCTTGCCATACATTATCATCGGGATTATTGCCTCCATGCCAATTATTCCCAAAGTGGAGAAGTGGCTAGAGAATAAGAGCAGTGGGTTTAAATTAGTATTTGATTGCTATGTTTTTGCATTGCTAGGCATTACAATTGTTTAGTTGGCAGGTGAAAGCTTTAATCCTTTTATTTATTACAGATTTTAGTAGATAGGGTTGAAGTAGATGCTTGAAAGCCATCATTTCATATTGATACGGATAGTGCTACAGTGGTGCTACGGTGGTGCTATTGATAGAGCTGTGGATAGTAATATTGGATAACGGTGATCGTAATGTTTAAAAAAAACTTGCTTATTTTCGGTTTATATATTAACATATGATTATGTAGTAATATATTAATGGTTATGAAAACCAGAAAGGATGTTAATTATGGCAAATACTGAATTTAATAAAGAACCTTCTACCAGATTAATTACGTCAACAGTGAATTTGATCTCAATATTCAAAATACTTTCTGACGAGAATCGGCTACGAATATATAACATACTATTTCAGCATAAAATGTGTGTGTGTGAGAT
>JAQICP010000561.1 GCA_027858555.1 Vallitaleaceae bacterium | reverse complement strand
GCATCCCAACCTTCTCCAAGTAACGCCTGTGTACCAACTAGCACATACACACCACCAGCTTCAAACAATCTGGTAATGGCCTCAACAAGCTGTTCTTTTTTCTCCCCTTTAAAACTAATTTCAACATATAATGGATCATAGCTGATGGGCTGCTCATTAATGTCTGCTGGATTGATACCCATTAGACCCGCAATGTCATGAAATTGTGCCAATGCATAGGTAGGTATCACCACGTAACCGCCCGTTAATATACCAATCTTACTCTGCGCAAATGGTACCTTCAGTCGCAGATAATCAAAGATAGGCACTACCCCAATCTGACCTAATTGACCTAGATCTTTTTCAGCTTCAAAGCCTTGCCCTTTTCTAATATAGTCCGACAAAATAACCATCCTAAGCTGTTTGCCAAGTTCCTTATACTCCAACTTAAAGATCTGCTCGATACTATCGTATTTTGTGACGCTTTTATTTAAAGTTCGAATCATTTTTTGATTGAGATCCAATGTTATTTTTTTGTGGCTAATGGTCTTAGCATCGATAAATGCCTTTTTAATACTAACAATAATGTCCTTTTACCCATCCGATGTTTTTATATGATTGTCCTGAAATATCACTTGTTGCAGTAATATGGTTAACTTCTCATTATCTAGTACAAGATGATGAGCTTTTAAGCCCAATGTACCTTTAAGGTCCCGAATCAGCAATTTCACTTTGGTTAAAAAAACACTGACACCTGCCTCTTCATGGGCGAATATATAATTTTCCAGATATGCCACAATACTGGCGTAATAAGCTGGCGCTTCTAGTATTTCAATATAGTGCTCTTTTATATCTCCAAGGAGTGGATGCTCAAGAAACAGACCCACCAACTCTTTATTATCTTTTATATCATCCACGGTCTTTCCAACCATAGCGCGGTATCGATCTATTTCTTCTTGCTCCTTGATATCTGGGGCTGAAAAATAGATGTAATCTTGGTGAGGACATAGGTCCCCGTTTTTCACAAGCTCTGGCACATAGATCTCTGTATCAATATCCCCGCATAGGCTGATATACTTGTCCCACTCTGTCACCGAACTATCATATGGCGGTGTAGCAGTTAGAGCCACCACTTGTTCAACTTTTAAATGCTCTTTAATATATATAAGCGCCTTCCACCATTCATGCCTAAGGTGATGTGCTTCGTCAAGTATAAGAACCCTAATACCACTTTGTTTTAAGCGACTTATAAAATCCTGCAAAGCTGTTTTAATTGTGCTATCATCAATCTTTTCAAGTGCCGCCATTTCAGGAAAATCATGCTCATCCTCTAATTCATAAGCTCTCTCTTCGAAAGCCTCAGATTCAGGGTCATACACTTCTTCTATATAATCATCTATCCTAATGGCAGAACTATCTACAGCGCCTTCGCCGTCAAGCTTCCTATAAAGCGCATGCAGGGATTGATAAGTGATGATATTAATCAACTTAGTGTCCCTGATATCATAAGAAATCTTCGCCTTATAGGCATCCCTCAAATTCTCCGGCACAAATAAATTAAGAAATCGATCCGCCCATTGATTTCGAATAGTCAAAGTGGGCGCAAAAATAAGCACAGGATGGTCCATCCTAAGCATTAATTCTAATCCTAAGACCGTTTTTCCTGAGCCTGGTGATGCAACCACATGAATATGCTGATCCGCCATATGATTATGGAGTTCATCAAGTATGCGTTGCTGATATGCCCGCCAAGGGTATATGAACTTTATATCTTCGTGAAATGTGCCCATAATGCCTCCATAATATTAATGATTACTGCGGCTTCTTAAAGTATCCAAGTTTAGTATCACAAAAAACAATTACTTCGTATACGCATTACTTTTATGTAGCATGCAAACCTATCTCTTATATATATCAATCTTGTATTGATATAGGTCTGGTCTATAATAGGACGCCTCATACATAAAGGGTTCAATTCCCTTGATGTAATTAATGCCAGAAATCTTAAGCAATGCAACTTGCTTGGTTAACTCGAAGTATTTCATCATCATACGATTAGAAATACAGGCATCAACATCATAAGAAATCTGTTCAATTGTATAACCAAATTGCTCCTTTAGAAGGGTATATAGGGACTGGTTTTCATTGAAATCAAGGATGCCAGGACACTTCTCTTCTGGAAAATAGACTGTCTCTAGTGCCATTGGCAACTTGTTCCCATAACGAATCCGCTTCAATTTATAAAAAACCGTATCTTCATTATAGCCCAACAATTCGTATATTGGCTTAATATGATGCACCCGTGCAAATTCAATAATCTTTGTGCTCGGTTCATATCCTTGAGCTTTAATGGTCTCCGTAAAGCTCCTAACATTACGCTGCAAAAATTGGGGCGCCATGATATAAGTCCCACTACCTGATTTTCGAATGACCGCACCATCCTTAACCAATTCATTGATGGCGTGTCTAATGGTCATTCTACTAACGCGGTAATACTCACTTAAATCGCGTTCAGAAGGGATTTTATCCCCTTGCTTATAGACCTCTAGTTTAATTTTTTCTAATATATCTTCTTTGACTTTCATGTAAATAGGCATTATTATTTCCTCATTTTAATCCGACTATACTTCTTTCAATGGAAACGTATAACTTAATCTCCTAATATTCTTTACATTATAACATAATTGAAATCCTTAGAACTACTTTGATTAGTAGTTCTAACAATATGTTTATGGTTTCGATTAGTCACTTTTTTTCTGAGTAGCATACTCCATATACTGCGCATTTTACATAAATGATCTTGCATATGGCTCTGGGTAATCAAGCTCCACCTTATTATGGCGGGCTTGATTTAAGACAAAGTATGGATTTCTTAGTAGCTCACGACCTAATGCTACCAAATCGGCGCGTTTATTGCACAGTATTTCTTCAATCATCTCAATCTGTGTA
>JAQICP010000551.1 GCA_027858555.1 Vallitaleaceae bacterium | reverse complement strand
ATCTAAGACATATACCTTAAGTAGCGATATCAAAAGTAAGTTAATGGACTATTCTTCAGTCGCTAGTTCTGGCTATGAAAACAATATCTTACACGGTTACGAACGTGGGCTTATCAAAGGTTATACAGACGGCACCTTTGTACCGAATAAACAATTAATGCGTTCTGAAGCTAGCACGGTTATTAGAAGAATTATTGATGCAAGTGTTAGAAAGCCTTTTGAAATGATTGATGATGATATAGCAAGGTTGGCAGCTTATGCTAGGGATACCAGTGGTAGTTATCAACCAAGCTTAGAATACAAATCATCACAACAAGTACAAGCAGATATCGACTTTGCCCTTGGATGGGTAGATGCCATCTATAACTTTGATTATAGAACAACTAGTGCCTCAGAATATCGGAGTACTTTAGAATGGTATTATAGCCCAAGCATTGGTTTTGGTGGAAAAACAGCAGATGAGTACTTGGATTGGTTGTATGACTTCTTTTATGGGGATAAGGTAATTTTAGAATCTTATGCGGTGTCTGATACCTTTTTGCCCTATCAATCTTCTCACGGTGATTTGGTGGTACCAGTCACTATATATTATCGATATCAGAACACACTTAATCCTGAAGTATATGATGAGATGAATCAGTGGTATAAATACGATACTGAATTAAAATTTATTCGCAATGGAGAACATACAGAAGAAATGAATATGTGGCCACACAATTATATAAGATTTTACGGATATCATGATTTGTCTAATTCTATGAAGGTGGGTGAATAGTGTGATAAAGAAGCTAATCACTTTACTTACATGTTTAGTTTTAATGAGTAATACAATATATGGTGTCCCAGGTGATGATGGTACCGATTTGATCCCAACAAACATAAGGATTGGGGAAGGTGGCCTTGCAGTCGAAATCATCGTCGATGCTACTAAAGGCAATACTGGTACCAAGTATTTCACAACAGGGTATAATGTGGATTTCATAAGCGTTGATGGTGACTTTATTGAAAGAGCTTTTATTCCAATTCCCCCTAGTGGAACAGGCGCAGAGATTATACATATAGTCCCAATCTATTCCAATGGTATTGATATCGCTTTAGAAGATGTATACACGGGTACTAATTTTAATGAACTAATGAGAGAAGATGGCGTTGATCTGGTCTTCAATGGTATTTTAGGGGTTACGATTAATGGCATTGACACAGGCGTATATTACGATTCTTTAGACAAGATATTAGCTACCCACGAAGGCAAGCCGTATTGGTGGAGTCGGATAGCTCTTGACGCATTTCCTACACGTTTTGATATACGACTACCAATTCCACCAACCCCAAGACCAACACCGCCACCGCCCTCAGTTACGGAGCCGACAGATACAACGATCACAAGTTCTGGCGTAGCCTCTTCTATACTCGCAGCAGACACAAAAGGTGCAGAGAAGTTTGATGTATTGCAAGGCATTCCATCATCAGAGAGTATGTATGTGAATATTGGAACAGATGCTTTTAAGATGGCATACGATATTAATGAATATACAGGTACTTATATGGCAACAGTAACCGTGACAGCAACAGTGGAAACAACTGTACTTGTACCAGAAGTAGATGAAAATGGCGATGAAATAAAAGATACGAGCGGTAATAACATATTGGTGCCAGAAACCAGTAGTAATTCTGTTAGTGGCACTTATACATACCCCTTTCCATATACCTTTTACGATATAGAAAAACTAGGCGTATACGGTATTACAAGCGCTGTAACAACTACAGGTGCACTAGGTGACAGTATTACAATGAGTCCTGTAGCGACTTATAGACCGCCTAATGTTTCAGTGAATCACTTACCTGATTTTAACAGTCATATTACTTATAATAGTAGTGTATCACTCGGTACATTTAGTTCCATGCCCGATTTATTCGCACTAGGGCAAAGTCGTATTAATTTTCAAGTGAGAAATGATTATCTGTCACTTAACGGTGCGGTACTCATGGATAATACATCGGTCAGACAAACGGCGCCTGCGCCAGTAAGAAC
>JAQICP010000550.1 GCA_027858555.1 Vallitaleaceae bacterium | reverse complement strand
GATCTATAAAACCGATCAAATAGAAATGGTAGGTCATGTTTATCAATGCCAATTCCAGTATCTTTAATATGGACATAACTAAACGCCTCATCTTTATAACACTCGATGATAATAGTACCTCTGTCTGATGTATATTTGACAGCATTATCCACGAATATTCTGAGCATTTGCTTGATTTTTTGAAAATCAAGATTAACCGTAATCTCACCTTTAATATCGCATTTTACTTCTTGTTCTTTTTCATTAATCATCGCAGTTTCTTTACAAACATCTGCTACTAATTCATTGAGACTAAAAATACTTTTATCATATATTAGTGTCTGATTGTCTGAACGCACCAAAGTTAGTAGATTCTCAACTAATATCTGCATACTTTTGGCTTCGCTAATAATAGCATCAATTGATTCACTCAGAATTGCTTCATCCTTTTTACCCCATCGTTCCAGCATATTAGCGTAACCATTAACAATTGATATCGGGGTACGAAGTTCATGTGAGACATCGGATACAAATCTTTTTTGCTTGGCATAATCTTCTTGAAGCCTGTCAAGCATGTCATTTAATGTTAATGCAAGGTCTCGAAGTTCATACTGAGCTTTACTGACATCAAGACGTTCTTCCATATTACTAATAGATAATTTCTTCGCTGCTAGGGTCATTGTGAATAATGGATTTGTAATTTTCTTAACATTCATAACCCCGAATATGGCAATCAATCCAAATCCAAAAAGCAAACACATTATGAGTAGCACTGCTATCTTAGTCAAGCTACCATAAAAAAAGTCAATTGGTTGAAATATTAATAACTTACCTCTAATAATCTCACCGGTATTTTCAACAGAATAATACAGGTTATATTGACGACTGTAGTTTTTTTCATGAATTAGGAAATTAAACCTTTGAACCAATCCAACCGGAATGGTGGTATCTTTATAATTATCAGAGATATAATCAAGTTTGATATCAGTATTTTCTAGTACGATGTATATGCCACATTCATTGACGTCCGCTTTACGTGCCAGTTGACCTTCAAGAACGTTGTCATCGAATCCATCTGTCACATACCTTTCTACCAATGCTTGAATATCCACATGAATTTCATCTGTTTTCTCACTTAATTCAGAAAAAAGAAAGCCACCAATCATGACGAAGAAAGTGACAATCCCTACTATGGTATATAAAATCAGATAATTAGCTGTAATACTCCTTCTTAGTGAGTATGTATAACTGGTATAAGCATAGTTAATGAGCCATCTAATCCCTCTGATTAAATATACAGGTATCATTAGTATATATAATGGTATGCTTATTACAAATCTAGCTACTTTGTAGCCTATGGACTTGTCTTGTAGTTGTTCTTTTCGGCTATTCATTACTAATTATATATCCTACACCTCGAACTGTTTTAATCATATCCATGTCATATTTTTGATCGATTTTGGACCTTAAATACCGCACATATACATCAATCACATTGGTGTCACCATAATAATCATAACCCCAGACCTTTTCAAGTATCCGTTCTCTATTAAGTGCAATATTGACATTTTCAAGTAGATATTTTAATAATTCATATTCTTTCTTCGTTAGTTGAATAATATCTTCTTTATAAGTAACACGTCTTTTCAGGTCATCCAACTTTAGATCTTGATAAGTCAGAATCAATCCTTCAACTTTAACATCTGCTTCATTGCGCTTAAGCGCCACTCTTATGCGAGCAAGCAATTCTTCTATAGCAAACGGCTTTGTCATGTAATCATCTGCGCCCATATCAAGCCCCATGACTTTATCTGAAACATCGTCTTTTGCTGTTAACATGATGATTGGAATTGTAGAACCTGCTTGCCTTATTCTTCTACAAACCTCTATACCACTCATGAGCGGTAACATTAAATCAAGTATAATTAATGAAATATCTTCTGAATTAGCTTTTTCGAGTCCACTCCTACCATCATGGGCAATAATGACCTCATATCCTTCATATTTCAATTCTAATTCAATAAATCTAGCAATCTTAACCTCGTCTTCAACAACTAATATTTTTTCACTCATTAAGCCACCCTATTCTTCAATCACTATTTCATAATAGTCATCTTTATCGCCATCTTTTTTATTATAACTTTTACTGTCGTTAATATCAACTGCTTCCTCAGGTGTTAAAGTTGACGGATTGGCAACCTGGCCACTTACAACTAATTCTGGTGCGTTTGCAAGCTGTGAACTTGGATTCTCTTTTTCTGAGATATCCCTAGCGTTATAGATTGGACTCTCTGTTTTACCCACACTCCGGCTACTGGCAGTATTACTGTTGGCACTACTGCTGCTACTACTGTTGGTTGCACTGTTGGTAGTACTGTTAGCGGTACTATTGGTATCCGTTTTTGTAAAGCCGTTATATGGGTCCGTTTCATTCTCTCGCTTTTCAATTTTGAATTCACATTCTGCAATTAATGCGATCACAAACAATACACCAATAATGAAAAAGCGTTCCACATTGCTATTGATTAGAAATAACAACAAAAGTAATGCTATGGGTAAATCCACTAATAGTCTGCCTTCTCTGGTAATAACAATTCTGTATTTTAAGAATCCGCCTAAACCCGAATTAATTTTTCCAGAAAAGGAATTCTGTTTTTCTTTATATAATAATACAGCAATATCTACATCACCTTTTGCCTTTTGCAAATATCGCTCTGCATCTTCATAACTTATATCGATTTTCTGCTGTAATGCTCTGATCATTTCTTCTGTAATCTTCATATATGCCTCCATGTAACAATAGAGTTAATGTATCTCATGTAGTAAGTATAATGGGCAATCATTATCATGGCTTTAGCTTGACATTAAGAAATGATTAGAAAACACTTCTTTTTATTATAATAATCATATATT
>JAQICP010000531.1 GCA_027858555.1 Vallitaleaceae bacterium | reverse complement strand
ATCAATAATTAGTTGTCCAATTTGATATACCATTTTGTTAAAGGACTTGCTCAGTTTCTTGATTTCATGATTGCCATGCAATTCTAATTGAATATTAAAATTCTGCTTTTCAACCTCTTTCATAGCCGAAATCAACTGATTAATCGGTTGTATCAGCCCCCTGAAGAAAAGTGCAGTAAAAAGTATAAAGAAAAAAATTGCGACCATCATAATGAGCACATTGAGCACGATGATTCGATCGACCTTATCTAAAAAGGTACTTTGATCTACTAAATTGATGATTTTCCATCCGGTATCGTTCATTGTGAAGGTACTAATCATGGTTTCCTGCTGATTCACTTCATCCGTATAATATCCCTTGAATTGATTTAAGGCATGGCTTAGATAAGAAACTTCCCCAGCATTTTTTCCTTCTAATTCTTTATCCTCACTATACATAATCAGTCCATCTTGATTGATAATTAACATTGTACCAAGTTTTTTGTTAATTTCGATGGATTGTTTTTTTTCAAAAACTGTAGTATAGGCAATCAAGAGTACCATTTCAATATCACTTCTTATCTCTCCTACAGAAGGATGAACAGCAAACATTAAAGTATAGCGCCCAGCGGCATCCATGATAATACCTGGTACTAGATTGCCTGTTGCGACTTTATCTGGATCATCTAATGCCGTTTTATACAAAGGTAATTGCTTCACTTCCTTGGTACCCTCCATCAGTTCTTGAATGTAATAGTAATAGCCGTCATCCTTAAAGAAAAATAATACCGCACCAATTTTATCACTAGTCGTCATAATTAACTGAATCCGTTGATCCATATCTGATGTCAAGTTATACCTTGATGTGGAATCTGAGGCTCTATGTATGGCTGTTACCTGATCTAATACTAAACTGTCAGAATTGTATACAATAGCTGCTAGCATCCTAGCATAATTTTTCAGTTCAGAATCCAATATAGTCGCAACGCTTTGTTGTTCTTGAAACACTAAATCTGATGCGTTTCTGACTAACATGCTTTTGTAAAAGGTGGTTGTAAGAATGTTAATGATAATGACTGGTATGACGACCATAAAGAAAAACCATAATAAAAATGTAACCGTAATGCCTTTCTTCATTTTTCTCTGTCGCATCTTCGTTAATCCACCTTTCAACTTTTTTTTGCTTATGACAAAAGATATGTACTCCTTTTATTATACTTTCAATATTTAATATGTCAATCTAGTTCAACTTCTTGAGCTTCCATATCATCATCCAATTGAACATCTAAGTTCTGAAGTTTCTGTACTATCGTTCGTGCAATATCCAAATAATTATTACGCTGAAAATCTCTACGATGCTTCCCTCTTAAAAGTTGAAAACCTATAGAAATTGATAATTGTATTTTCATTTCGTTACTTAATATAAACGAATAATTTTGTACAAGCACATTTTCACTAATCATTTAATTCGGAATTTGATAACAAATGAACCCTCTCTCTTTACATATACTCAGTTAACTTATTTCCAATATCCCCATGTTTATTATAGACATATAATATAGGATAAAAATGCTTCTTATAATGCATTTATTAAGGATAAATGCTATAATGAAAATATCATTTTGTTTGATAAAATAATGGCTATAATCTTATATACTTTCTTTATTTCAATCTGGGCGTACATCTGTGATTTCTGTAATGCTCGTCTTTCAAATACTATAATGTGTATATTAATTATTAATCAACGACAACAGGAGGCAGTAATGAATTTATTTTCTTTGGATGGGCCTATTCAAAAATACGGCACAATTCTTTTCGATATGATTATATTAAGTTTTCTATGGGTGATTATCTCTTTAGCTTCTCTTGGTATTTTAATGGGTCCAGCAACCTGCGGATTATATTATAGTGCTCATCATTCTATTATCCATCAAAGTAGTTCAACCCTTAAAAGTTTCTTTTCAGCTTTTAAACGCAAATTCAAATACGCTATAATAGGATGGCTAATTCTTACTGTCGTCATTTCTGTAAGTATTGTAGCTCTTAACATGATTAAAGAAGACATATTGCCATCAATACTATTTCCAGTTTATGTGACTGTTATTATCTACATGAGCATGATGGCACCTTATTATATCGCTCTTACTACAATGACAAAGATGAAATTTAAACTATTGGTAAAATATAGTTTTTTTCTTTCGATTAAGCATTTGCCTACAACAATTCTATTATTAATTATTATGATTGTCTCAGGTATGGTCTTATATTTGACCAACTATATCACCATACTTATTCTACCAGCTGCAATTGGACTAGTTGCTTCTTACTTAATTACTGATAAAGCTTCTACACAATATGACTTTTCTTTACTTGAACCTGAAGAAGATGAGTCAATAAATACTATCTAAAATTTACTTCATTTACAATCAAAACCACCAGCTAAGCTGGTGGTTTGTCCTTTTTCATACCTATACTTTATATTTGAATATCTATTCCCTCGCAAAGCTCTCTAAAGATTCTTTCTACATCTTTTTTATATTTTCCCTTTATGATAGAGATTGTCCGCCTTAATTTCTTGCATTTCAAGTCCAGGGCCACTCCAACTGACTTTCAACATGCCTTCTTGTCTGAAGCTTGTATAAAGTACCTTTACTGGATGATAACCTGATTTTAGTTTAATTTTTCTTTCGACGGCTTTTATGCCATGGGGTTCGTCATTATCAACACACAACTCATTTCCTATATATAGCACACTACCGTTGGCACTCTCAAGCTTGAATGTATAAGTACCATAAAATGGCACTTTAATATAACCTGTATAAGCAATTGAATACCCAATGACTACCTCAGTAGGTTCAATACTGAAGGTACCTATTACGCCTGATTTAACTGGTTTTACCGAGGTTATGGATTCAATTAATGCAGCAGTTTGAACACCCCCAAAATAATATGTATAATTCAATCCTAATATTAATTCTGTGGAATCAACATTGTCTGGTTCGGGTCCTTTTTGTACACTATCCTTTACTTTAGCTACTTCCTGCGGAATATCTGAAAGGTATAATCCAAAGTTAGATATCATTGGATTGTCCCAGCTTCTTAAGATATTAAGCCGAACCCTTTCAGTTGTGACAGATTTAAAACGCTTTATATTCTTATAACCGATGGTTTTATTATGTACTAATTCTTTCCAAGAATTTCCAATCCAAACATCGAAACTCCATTCTACTATTCTTTGCCCTTCTCTGATATATTCTTGTACAAGTACATTGTCAAATGTTCTGACCTGTCCCATTTCAAATATGATAGAAGCGGTGCTACTATTGATATCCCATTCACCTTCTGTAGTCCAGCACGTCATTTTATCATTATCTAAAATAGAATCCGCACTATAATTAAATTTTTCTGAAGTTGGATTAATAGTTGCCCCAAGTGCCAAGTTATTATTAAAGGTACGCTGCATAAAGTCCTTCAATTCCATCAAACGTTGTATCTGATCCTCTGGTATTACACCACTACGGTCAGGACTAACGTTAAGCAATAGAACACCATTGTTTCCAATGGAATTATAAAATATCTCAATTAGCTCTAATAAGCTCTTAGTCGAAGATGTATCAGGATTCCAGAACCATTGGTTAAGTATCGTGGTATTTACTTCCAACGGATACCATACCGCTCCAACTGCATCTTTATAATATTTTTCTTGACCCAAATCTGGGAAAGTGGCATTTTCAGCAATCTCTCTGTCAAATACAGGCTGAACACTCCATTCATCTGTTCGACTTTCACCTTCCTCATTACCAACCCATCTTACAGCCTTACCACGCCATTCAAGCTTGTCGTTACCAGTTATACTACTTT
This sequence comes from Vallitaleaceae bacterium, assembly GCA_027858555.1. Taxonomy (GTDB): domain Bacteria; phylum Bacillota; class Clostridia; order Lachnospirales; family Vallitaleaceae; genus JAQICP01. The sequence continues at coordinate 2,530 of JAQICP010000531.1, read as the reverse complement.
TCCATTTTTCTTCACTTGCAAAGAAATAAGGATCATACATTCTAAATACTGCATTTGGCTGAACTGTCTCTATAAGATCATACCACGCATCCGGCCTGTAAGAAGGTACTGCCTTCCAAATCTCATAATCGCTGCAAGCCCCGTCAAACCAAACCTCATCTGCCCTACCATAGCGCGTCAACAATTCGTTCAATTGTGCGATAAAATATCTATTATAACTTTTCGTACCCCATAGCCCTCTATCTCTCTGATTCATATCCCATGGAGAAAGGTAAACACCAAACCCTATATTATTGTTATCACAACCTTTACGAAACAAATCAACAACATCTTTATTTATTGGTGAATTAACTACTGAAAAATCTGTGGTATCAGTTACCCATTGGCAAAATCCATCGTGATGCTTCATTGTAAAGATTGCCATTTTCATATCTGCATCTGCACATACTCTCGCCCATTGTTCAGGGTCTAACGCGGTAGGTGTGTATATTGCTGGATTCTCATGTCCAGTCCCCCACTGTCTTCCACTGTAAGTGTTAGGACCAAAGTGTATATAAGCAATGTATTCTTTTTCCATCCACTCAAGCTGTGCCGCACTAGGTTTGACATGTGCTGCTTTCCTGAATTTATCTTCAATGGTATCTTCCATAGAAAATGTCACGACCCATGGATTTTCACTTGAATTATTATTTATCATCTTATCCTCCATATTACTAGCAACCTTTATATAATAACTTCATGTTTTTGACCATTGTAAGTTATTTTACGAATAAATTTATCTAGCATGTAAACATCAAACTCAAGCGTTTCCTCCATACCTTTGAAAGTCCCAACGCGGGAATAGATTGTTAAAGTGGATGTACTATCATTCCAATCCATATCAATTAGGGAATATGCACCTTTTTCATAGTTATAGGCATCTTTTTCATCTTGATATAATGAGAATTGTCCATCTGCTCCTGGGTATATATGCAGATTAATTGTTTTATCAGAACTTTGTTCACTACTCTGTGCAACTTCTGCCATAGGTATAATAGATCCGGCTTTTACAAAAAGGGGCATAATTTCTAATGGTGCATCTGCCTTAATATAGCTACCGCCAATATAAGCCTCATTGGTCCAATAATCAATCCAGTCCGTTCCACTAGGTAAATATACCTGTCGTGCTTTTTCGCTGTTTTCTACTACCTTAGAACCTGCCCTATAATACATAGGCTCAGTAACAGGGCATACCATAATCGAATCACCAAACATATACTGATCCCTTATGGAATAGACCTCTTGATCATAATTAAAATCAAAGGCCAGTAATCGCATCATTGTATAATCGTTAAGATATACGTGGCCTGCCATTGAATATATATAAGGCAAAAACTCATAACGAAGGCGATTGTATCTTGCCAACACATCATAAAACAGTGTTCCTTCTTCGCCAAATTGCCAAATCTCTCTTCTGGCATCTGTTCCATGCGCTCTAAAAACAGGTAAAAAAGCACCTAACTGAAACCAACGAGTATATAATTCTCTATAACCTAAATCTGAACAACCCGCTTCATAATCGCCATCCCAAAACCACATATGACCTTTTTTTACAAAAAAACCACCAATATCCAACGTCCAATAAGGTAACCCTGAAGCACATAGATTAAGCCCTGCAGGAATCTGATTTTTTAGAGTTTCCCAGTTTGCCGATGTATCACCAGACCATAATATGGTGCCGTATTTTTGAATACCAGTGTAGCCGCTACGGGTCAGATTCACTACTCTTTTATCCCCGGTCACTTGACGTTGACCATCGTACATGGTTTTAGCATGCATAAGGGGATAGGCATTGGTACCAGCTTCATCCATATAGACTTTGGCACTTTGATGAAACGCCATATAGTTTTGATCCGGCTCCGGCTTAATCGGCATATTCCACTCTGGTGTTACTGGCTCACTAGAATCACACCACCATGCATCAGTTCCGTATGAAAAAAGACCTTCATTAGCTTGTTTCCAATATAACTGGCGAGCTTTTTCATCAAAGGCGTTATATATTTCTGAATTCTGAAACAAACAATTTTCTTGTTTCATCTCCTTATAATTATCAGAACTTACGTTCATAGTAGGCCAAATAGAAATCATATAATGAACACCTTGTTGATGCAACCACTGAGTCATAGCAAGAGGATCCGTAAACCTGCTTTTATCATAAGTTTTTTGTCCCCACATGCCTTCTTCCCATGATAGCCAATCTAAAACAATACTATCTAATGGTAGTTCACGGCGACGATATTCAGAAACAACATCCATGATCTCCTGCTGCGACTCATATCTTTCTTGAGACTGCATATAACCAAATGCCCACTTGGGCAACATAGATGCTTTCCCAGTCAGAAATCGGTAACCATGTATAACTTGATCTGCTGTTTCTCCATATATAAAATAGTAGTCTAATTGATCTGCTGCTTCATTATATATATATGACCCATATTCTGTATCGTTAAATATTATTGGTGAATAGGTATCCACTAAAAATCCGTAGCGC
>JAQICP010000488.1 GCA_027858555.1 Vallitaleaceae bacterium | reverse complement strand
GAGGTACACTTTGTTCTGCAGTCTGGGAAGTCCCCATCAAAACAAGGGACTTCCCATTGTAAACAATTTCTCTGCGAGAAAACATGTACTGGAGGTACACTTTGTTCTGAAGTCTAGGTAGTTCTTTTCTCTTATAGCATCTAAAACGCTTCCTATTTATGATATAATTGTAGATAAGAACAAGTGAATACGAGCTGTTTTTTCAATCAAAGGAGGTGATACATCTGAATAAGAAATCGGATTCTGGCGTGAAAGAAATCACATATATCGCAGTAGGTGTAGCAGCTATGATTGCAGGAGGCGTCGTTATTTTTCAACTAAGCTTGGTAGTGCCAATACCTGGTGTGAAATATATCCTTATGGCGCCATATTTATCCATGGTTATATATATCTTGCTTTCAAAAGTCAAAACTAACTATGCATTAATCAAGATAGGTTGCGTTTTTGGATTGATTATGATGATCATGAACCTATATATGGGGCTTACAATAATTGCTACAGCACTTTTATCCCAACTATCTATAAGCCCTATTCAGCATCAGAGTAAAGCTTTTTATGGAGCGGTTCTTTTTTCGGCATATGCAGGAATATGTGCTTTAGTGATATCGAAGTATTTGGTAGGTGGGATATTTAAAGAGATCTCATTTTTGTGGTTGATTGCAACAGGATTGATATGCGCTGCATTTGGCATAATAGGAACAATACTTGCAAAAAAGATTATGAAACATCTTATGAAATATTCATATGAACAATGATTACTTATGAGCAATGAAAAATCATAATTGTAAGTGAATAGTGAAGCACGAAGAGCAAAGAGCAAAGAGCAAAAAGCAAAGAGCAAAGAGCAAAGAGCAAAGAGCAAAGAACAAAGAACAAAGAACAAAGAGTAAAGAACAAAGAACAAAGAGTAAAGAGCAAAGAACAAAGAGTAAAGAACGAAGAACAATAGCAAAAAGCAAAAAGCAAAGTACAAAGAACAAAAACAAAAAGCAAAGAGTCAAGAACAAAGAACAGCGTGCAAAGAATGAAGAATGAAGAAAGGAGAAATAATCATGGGAAATGGTAAATGTCCAGTCACAGGTGCTACAAGCAAAGGGAAAACAGGTGGAACTCGTAATAGCGATTGGTGGCCTAATCAACTGAATCTCAGTATCTTACAACAACACTCTAATAAGGTTAATCCAATGGATCCTGATTTTAACTATGCAGAAGCATTCAAACGACTAGATTACGATGGATTAAAGAAAGATCTCTATGCTTTAATGACAGACTCACAGGAATGGTGGCCAGCAGATTATGGTCATTATGGTGGACTGTTTATTCGAATGGCATGGCATAGTGCGGGAACTTACAGAATCAATGACGGTCGGGGTGGAGCTGGAACTGGTACTCAAAGATTTGCTCCCCTTAATAGCTGGCCTGATAATGTGAACCTTGATAAAGCACGTCGCTTGTTATGGCCGATCAAGAAAAAATATGGCAAGAAGATTTCATGGGCAGACTTGATGATTCTAGCTGGAAACTGTGCACTGGAATCCAGGGGCTTTAAAACATTTGGTTATGGTGGTGGAAGAGAAGATGTATGGGAACCTGAAGAAGATGTGTATTGGGGCGAAGAAAATGAGTGGCTTGGTGATCAAAGATACTCAGGTGACCGGGAACTTGATAATCCCCTTGCTGCAGTACAAATGGGACTGATCTATGTGAATCCAGAAGGTCCGGGTGGTTTGCCTGATGCGGTTGCATCTGGAAAAGATGTGAGAGATACATTTGCCCGTATGGCAATGAATGACGAAGAAACGGTTGCACTAGTTGCAGGTGGTCATACCTTTGGAAAATGTCATGGTGCAGCGAGTCCTGAGCATGTAGGTCCAGAACCTGAAGCAGCCAGTATCAATGAGATGGGTCTTGGTTGGAAGAATAGCTTCGGTTCAGGCAGTGGTGACGACACTATATCCAGCGGTATAGAAGGGCCTTGGAACAACACACCCACTAAGTGGGATATGGGCTATTTTGACACTTTATTTAACAATGACTGGAATCTTGTAAAAAGTCCTGCAGGTGCGTGGCAGTGGGTGCCAGCCGACCCAGCTGCACATGATGCGCCTATGGCTCAGGACAGTTCGAAAACACAAGCACCCATTATGACAACAGCAGATCTATCACTACGAATGGATGCCACCTATAAACCTATTGCTAAAAAATACCATGAAAATCCGGAATTATTTGCAGATGATTTTGCTCGAGCATGGTTTAAGTTAACCCATCGTGATATGGGACCTCGTTCACGTTATCTTGGTCCAGAGGTGCCAGACGAAGAATTGATATGGCAAGATCCTGTACCAAAAGTAGATTTTGAGTTGATAGATGACCAAGACACCGAACTCTTAAAAGTGAAGATCATAGAATCTGGACTATCAGTATCACAGTTAGTATCAACAGCATGGGCAGCAGCTTCAATTTTTAGAGGTTCTGATTATCGTGGCGGCGCTAATGGAGCGCGCATTCGATTAGCGCCTCAAAAGGACTGGGAAGTTAATCAACCAGAAGAATTAAAGAAAGTACTGGGTGTACTTGAAAACATACAGAAAGATTTCAATTACGCACAGATTGGTCTAAAGAAAGTATCTCTAGCTGACATAATCGTTCTAGGTGGATGTGCAGGTGTAGAAAAAGCCGCTAAACATGCTGGTATAGATGTAACAGTGCCATATACGCCAGGACGGACAGATGCTACGCCAGAACAGACAGATGAACAATCATTTGCTGTGCTAGAACCTAAAGCAGATGGGTTTAGAAATTATCAGAAGGCTAAATTTTCAGTATGTCCAGAGGAGATTTTAGTGGACAAAGCGCAATTGTTAAAGCTCACAGCACCTGAGATGACTGTTCTGATTGGTGGCATGAGGGTTCTTGATACTAATTATGGTCATGCGCCTTTCGGTGTATTTACAAAAAGAGCAGGCATATTGACAAATGACTTTTTTGTTAACATACTGGATATGAGCATACAGTGGCAACCAACAGAACAAGATCAAGATATATTTGTAGGGATTAATAGAGCATCAGGAGAACGCAAATGGATGGCAACTCGCGTTGATCTTATATTTGGCTCAAACTCTAGACTAAGAGCATTAGCTGAAGTATATGCCAGTGATGATGCAGGTTATAAGTTTGTAAGTGATTTTATAAGTGCGTGGAACAAGGTGATGAATGCTGATCGCTTTGATATTAAGTAAGAATGAAAACCTCCATAAGATTGAATTATGGGGGTTTTTAATGACTCAATTATCAGTGTATTATGAAAATAGAGCCTATTGTGTAGACAAAACTAAGAAAAAGCTATATTATATATATATGTAATTAAGAATAATTTTGTTTTGCGCTACAGCTTATATCTGCGAATAGATTAATAGTTATTTTGAATAATTCTATTTATGGCGGTATGTCTGGAGCATGTATTTCTATTTTAATATTAATATTAATTAGGAGAGTTGGCACATAATATGCAAGATTTGAATGAAAACGTCTACCATTCTATAGTATCAAAATCCCCAATAGGCTATGCTTATCACAAGATTATATTAGATGAATATGGAGAACCTTGTAATTTTGAATATGTGGATATCAATCCTGCATATGAAGAAATAACTGGGTTAAAAAGCAGCCACATCATCGGCAAAGATGTTTTGCAAGTGATGCCTAATTTTATTGGTCATATACCGGAGTGGATTGCATTATGTGGTAATGTAGCTCAAAATGCTGAAACACAAGTGATTGAGCACTTTTTTGATGTTGAAAAGAAATGGTACTTAGTGACTATATATGCCCTTGAAAAAGGCTATTTTGTTACTAACTATCAAGATATAACGGACAAATATAAGTTGATATCAGAATCAGAAAAAGAACGAGAACGAATTGCCAATGTACTCGAAGGTACTAATGTAGGCACCTGGGAGTGGTATATTCAAACAGGAGAAACTGAATTTGACGAACGTTGGGCTCAGATGCTAGGGTATACACTTGAAGAGATATCCCCAGTCAGCATAGCAACATGGGAAGCATTTACACATCCTGATGATATGAAGATAGCACAAGCTTCACTAGAAAAAACTTTCAATAAAGAGATAGAATACTATGATGTTGAGTTTAGAATGCTTCATAAGGATGGTAGCTATGTATGGGTTCATGATAGAGGAAAGGTCACCATGTGGGCTGAGGATGGAACGCCACTTAGATTGAGTGGGTCACATACAGATATAACTGAAAAGATGGCGGCACAACAAGCTATGGAAGAAGCTGAATGGAAATTCACGGCTTTGTTTGAAAAAGGTCCCATTGGCGTGGCATATCACCAGATGATCTATGACGACACAGGCAAAGCTATCAATTATTACTTTATAGATGCTAATGTAGCTTACCAAGAATTAACAGGAGTAAAGCCAGTTGGTAAAACAATTCTAGAGGCATTTCCAGGAATCGAGAACGATCCGTTCGATTGGATTGGTACTTTTGGGAAAGTGGCAAAAAGTGGTCAAGATATCCGATTTGAACAATATTTAGAATTTAACAACAGATGGTATGATGTCGTAGCATACCAGTATAAACCAGATCATTTTGTCGCGGCCTTTATTAATATTACTGATAGAAAATTGGCTGAAAGAGCAATTCTAGAGGAGAAGGAGCGCTTAGCGGTAACCCTTCGGAGCATAGGTGATGGTGTTATTACCACAGACATTAATGGTGATGTGCTTATTATGAATAAAATTGCTGAGATTCTAACGGGCTGGAAGCAAGATGAAGCATTGGGTAAACCGATTACTACGATATTTAACATTATTAATGAGACGACAAGAGAAGCTCACGAGAATCCAGTCCAAATAGTTATTAGTAGTGGCGCAATTATGGAATTGGAGAATCATACAGTTCTTATTGCTCGTGATGGTACTGAAAGACCCATAGCTGATAGTGGTGCGCCTATTATGGATAAGGATAGTAATATCATTGGTGTGGTACTTGTCTTTAGAGATATGACTGAAAAGCAGAAGATATATGAAAATATACAACGTATTGACAAGCTAGATTCATTAGGTGTCCTTGCTGGTGGGATAGCCCATGATTTCAATAATTTGTTAGGTGGTATATTCGGATATATTGAGATGGCTAGAAGTATATGTGATGAGGATTCACAGGTATCAAGACATTTAGATAAAGCCCTTAATGTATTCGAACGTGCGAAAGATCTGACACAGCAGTTATTAACATTTTCAAAAGGCGG
>JAQICP010000408.1 GCA_027858555.1 Vallitaleaceae bacterium | reverse complement strand
ATGATATACCACCGCTAACACAAAGCCTAGAAGAGATAATAGGTGATTTTGCGAATCATATATTTTTGAAAGTAGTTGAAGAGGGTGTGATAATTGGTTCTATTCGAGGATATGAAGATAGTGGGACGTGCTATATCGGACGAGTTATTGTAGCAGATGATTATCAAAATAGAGGGATTGGTACACAATTATTGGATCTCATGGAAAAAGAATTTAAAAACGCAAAAAGGTATGAATTATTTACTGGAAAAAAGAGTGTAAGAAATTTGTATTTATATAGAAAACTTGGATATGAAGAATTCAAGGAAGTTGAGTTGAATGATAAAACGACACTGGTGTTTTTAGAAAAAATAAATGAAAGTTAATGAATAATTGATCAGTTTTTTAGCAATATAAATAAGAGAACTTAGCTCATTAACATTTGTATAAATTTGAATAGGTCTTGTAAGGCTCATTATTGTCGAGACTACGGAACATTATATGACATAGTATAAGTTTATTCAGTCTGAAGTTGAATTTACAGAAAAGTTTAGGGGATATCATGAATAGGATTATTGTAATAATAATGATATTAACATTACTAATAGGGTGTTCAACCAAAAGTACTGATAACATTGAAGGCAATCTTGATTCAATTGAAGTTAGTATTGTTGATACTCATGAGAGAGAGAATGATACATATTATAAACTGGAAGTAATTAATAATAGTAATTTTGGTATTGAATCTATTGATTTGATGATGGGTTACAGTGTGTATCCAGAAGTACAAAGCAAGGGATATAGTAGCAATATTATGTTTAATGCAAAATCAAATGAAGGTCCATATGGGCTAGCGGCTAATACTTCAAGAATTTATACCGTGCATGTACCAATTGCTTTCTTGAAAGAAGATCTGGTTAATTTGGAAGATGTTGAGATATCTTTGGTTGGATATTTTGATGAAAATAGATTTCAAAAATTGGGCGGTATAGAAGGATTTAGTAGCGATAGTAAGTAGCTGTAGTTAGCAGATGATATGATAATCTGAATAAAGTTATTATGGAAGTTGAGAATAGAAACATATATGATATCTTGTTAGAAGAACGTTTAGTTAGTCCAGCAATACATCATCTAACACGCGTTTTGCGATACTCAGTTCACTAACCTAGACGGACCCGCATTAGCAGCTATGCGTAAGCATGAGCGGGTCCTGTAAGCTCACTGGCATCGCAAACCGCAACCGTTAGACGACAATTAAGACTAGATTTTTGGGGAGGTATACGGTGATTCTAGGAATCAATTTTAGTAAGAGGAAGAATGGTAATTGTAGAAGTTCCCTTGAATTCATTAGTAAAAGCATGAAGGACGATGAAGTATTAATTATTGATGTGCCTGATCTTAAGGTTAATAGTTGTTGTGATGATAATTATGATTGCTTTAGAACTGGTGTGTGTGCTGTTGAGGACAATATGAATTATTTAATCCAACAGATTAGAGATGCAGAGAAGATTTTAATTGCTATACCGGTTTATAGAGGGCATCTGTGCTCGGAGTATCATAAGATTATGAAAGACTTTGTGGAATCTATAGATTAGATGATAAGAAGTATGCTTTAGACTATTTGGATAAGTGTATTTTTATGTTATTTGTTAATCAAGGTGCGGGCTATGAGGCTGCAATTGATGAACTGAACCGAGATATTCGTGGCTATGGTGGGGAATCGAAAATAATACCAATATCTAGTAGAGATTATGACACAAGTTCAATTGATGGTATTTTGATTGATAATATTGATTATAGAATTATGTTGGAAGAGATAATTTAGTGTTCAAGATGTCGGGAATTGCCGTCTGAATCATCGTCTAACACGCGTTTTACAATACACAGTTCGCTAACCGAGGCGGACCCGCATTAGTGGCTATGCGCGAACATAAGCGCGTCCTGTAAGCTCACTGGCATCGCAAACCGCAACCGTTAGGTGAAATTGCACACTTTGTAACAAGAAGGGGAAAGTAGAATGAAAAAAAGAACAAAGATAGTCTTAGTGATTATAGTTGGAGTGCTTTCACTATTAGTCATTGGGGCATTCGTTAATATTGGAGAACAAGTTTTTCTAGCTTCAATGGATATAAGTAGCAAAGAATCTAGTGCTGAAGGAAGAAATCAATATTTGAAAAGCATAAACTTTGATATTGATACCTTTTATTCAGAATATGATATAGAAGAAATAGTTTTGGATTCTAGTTATCATGATCATACTATAACTGCTGAGTATATAATTTTGGACGAGACTAAGGATAGAGATACAGTTGTATTAGTACATGGTATGGGTGAAGATAGAAAAGGAACATATCCTTATGCTAAGATTTTTTTAGACAAAGGATTTAATGTTTTAATGTACGATCAAAGAAGTTCAGGTGGCAATAATGCTATGTATAGCAC
>JAQICP010000388.1 GCA_027858555.1 Vallitaleaceae bacterium | reverse complement strand
TTGCCTACTGTTGTCCCGGCCTTTTTAACGATGCTTCTAATAGAGGTCTTTTCGTAACCATTTACTAAGAATAGCACCTTGGCTACCTCTAATAAACGATCCTCAACGCTTCTTTTTTTTACTTGCATCATATAATCAATTCCTTTCTATAAATTACAGATGTTCTTTTTTGATTGTACAATGATTCCCAATAAATTACAAGTGTTATTTTTTATACTAGCTATTCGTTTTTTTATTTTTTTATAGTATATATCTTAAAAATGTTGCACTTTCGTACTAGTATTGAGCTAATTTATGTTATAATTGCATTAATGAATCAACTCAGTTCTTACTAGGGGAGCAACATATGGATCATACTAATCTACTGACAACTATACTAAAGGCTTTCAGTTTAGATACCCAGAATAATACCTTGTCCTTTTTGTCGACTTTTCTAGATCAATTATTAGCCGATGATGATTCGGTTGATGTTGGTTATATCGCTTTGGTCAATCATGATCTATGGTCAATACACGCTTCTAGAGGCATCGATTTTACCAATACTGACTTACAAGGCCTCCGAACATCGGATCAATCATCATCTATAATAGATATCCAATCCTTAACCAATCCAGTTGATAAAGTCTTCCCATATGATAAAGCATCTTCGAATGCGTATATCACCGATTCAATAGCTGATTTTTATGAACTTTTTGATATTGATTCTAAAAACAGAATGATAGAAACACACCAAATGTGGTCAAGTTTTGCTGTCATTCCGTTTTATTTAAATGAATTATTGCTAGGACATATGATACTCTGCTTTAAGAGTGACGTACCAAAAACTGCCATTCAGAATCTTATTCAGGATCTAAAGACAAGCGTAGATTTAATTGCTGTGTGTTTGCGCGCGCTTAATAAGGATCGATATGCTGAGGATTTGGATGCAATTGTAAGTACTAGTATCTCTATTGCATCAACACATCGTTTGACTGGTCATATTCATGCTTCTTTTTTATCGACCCTTTTCAAATTAGCCTTGAAGCTTATTACTGAGGCTGATTATGGTTCATCAGTTTTTATTAATAATGGATTATGGCTATTTGACGATGCTGTCGGTCATGATATTGAAGCGCTTAAATCCATTCCTATTACAAAAGATATCTATGAAAAGAATATGCTAAAGCTAGCTGGAGGTTATGAGGTCGATAAAGATGTCTTTATAATACAAGACATTCTAAATAACGAACATTATCAAGATAAAACAGATCCTCAAAATACTATGATCTTATCGAAGATTGCCGTTGCATCTAGGCCAATCAAAAGTAGTATGCAGGTTGTTATCAAAAATGGAGGCCAGTTGAGAGGGGTTATAATTCTAGATATTAGCCCAAGTAATCCACGGAGCTTTACTAACAAATCAATTAAACTACTCAAAAAAATTGGGCAGGTTGCTAGTATGTTTTTTTCATATAATACTTTATATGGTTACACGGAATCATTTACCCAGATGACAGAATTAATATCAAGATTCATGTCATCCGCTAATCAAAAAGACAGTCAGTTTATTAATGATTTTTTAAAGTTGATGGTGCGTAGTATCCCTGAAGCGAATTATGCTTCAATATACTTAGTAAAGGGGGGCTCTATTCGCTATATAGATGCGATTGGCCATAATATTAAGGTTCTTAAAAATCTTGAGCTTAAAGAAAGCTATTATAGGGAAAGTTCCTTTAATCATGATGTACCAAATGGTATTATTCCTTTTTCCATATTTTCTGATATCCAGAACTATTCAACTAATAAGATGCCAGATTCAATTAGAGAGCAATATATTGATGCTGTCAAACCAGTCAAAGAAACTATGATATGCCACTATCGATTAAATGATGAAACCATAGTGAATATAGCACTTGATATCAGCAAAGAAAGTCTATTGACCTACTCAAATGAATCAATTAAGATGTTTCAGTCTTTTTCAAATATTGGTTTTGCTTTTATGGCTCATAAGATGTTCTCCGAAGATGTTAGAGCTTTAAACGAATCCATCGCGACCCATATAGAAGCGACTAATTCACTGAAAAATCAAAACCAGATTCTAGAAATCATGTCGCGAACTGATGGTCTCACAGGAATATACAATCACACTTATATTGTTACATTACTACAACACGAAATAAAGCTAGCACTAAAAGAATTAAAGCCATTATCTATCGTTCTTTTTGATATAGATTTCTTTAAAGTGGTCAATGATACCCATGGTCATGTAATCGGCGACCATGTCCTTAGATCCATTGCTAGCATCATTAATCAGAATGCGCCAACTATAAGTGCCGGTCGCTATGGTGGTGAAGAATTTTTATGTATCTTACCTGGGTATTCTAATAATCTAGCTTTAGAATATGCTGAAAAAGTACGTCGCCAGATAGAAACCACTATGTTTGACAAAGACCTACGTATTACCATTAGTGCAGGTATAGCAACATGGCAAGGCGAGAATGCTTCTGATTTCATCAAGACCGCTGACACACTGTTATATGAAGCCAAACATCAAGGTCGTAACAGAATATGTTATGAAACTTAATACATAATTAATTAATAAGAATGCGAGGAACCATTATGACTAATCAAATAATCAATAATAGACTTACAGCCCTTCGGGAAGAAATGCGTATTGGGGGCATCGATGTTTACATCGTTCCAAGTGCTGACCCACATAAGAGCGAATATGTAACTGACCGTTTTAAGGCAAGAGCCTATATCACTGGCTTTTCAGGCTCTGCTGGACTTGCTGTTATCACTATGAATGAATGTCATCTATGGACCGATGGTAGGTATTTTATTCAAGCTGGCAAAGAATTGAAAGGCACTGATATCATACTTGAAAAAATGTTAGAACCCGGTGTAAAAAGCTATCACGAATGGGTCAATGATTACGTATCATCAGGTATGACTATTGGTTATGATGAAAAGCTATTTTCTGTTAATGATGTATCAAGTCTTAAAAAATCCATCAAAACTGAAGACATTACCTTTAATGGGGCTAATGATTTCTTTAGTAGCATATGGACTGATAGACCTGAGTTACCCCTTACCCCTATCTATATACATGAATTCACATACACTGGGCAAAGCACCCAAGATAAGCTGATACGCGTTCGAAAAGCAATGGCTAAACAATCAGCTGATTTTTATGTCCTAAGTGCCCTTAACGATATTGCTTGGTTATTTAATATACGAGCAGATGATGTCCTATATACACCTGTGGTTTATGCTTATGCCCTAATAACCCCAAATGATAGCATATTATATGTTCACGGAGCACAAGTTAGTCCAGTTGTTAATGAATACTTCACTAAGTCACTTGTCACACAGAGACCTTATGAACGTATATATGATGATATTGCCAACATTCCATCTGATAGTAGCATCATATATGATCCTGCATTTACCAATTCAGGTCTGGCTGGTAAGATCAGTGAAGGTTGTCGTAAAATCGAGGCTGATGAATTAACGGCCCATATCAAGGCAAAACTACATCCAATAGAGATCACTAATCTGAAACATTGTCAGATTAAAGATGGTGTCGCATTAACTAAGTTTTTATATTGGCTTGACCGATCAATAGGTACCGAAACTTTGACTGAAATTGATGTGGCGAGAAAATTATTAGATTTTCGTTCTAAGCAAGATGGTTTCATTGAACCAAGTTTTGAAACCATATCTGCATATGAAAGCAACGCCGCCATGATGCATTATAGTACTGACCCAGATAATTCTCCTAATATTTATCAGAGGGGCTTCTTGCTTGTGGATTCTGGTGGGCAATATTACGACGGTACAACAGATATAACAAGAACCATTGTCCTTGGCGACCTAACGGATGAAGCTAAAGTCGATTTCACCCTTGTGTTAAAGGGTCATATCAACCTAGCACGGTTTATCTTTTTAAAGGGTACATCAGGTAATGAAATAGATGCGATTGCAAGACAGCCTATATGGCAACATCGCAAGGATTATAAGTCTGGCACTGGACATGGTGTTGGTTACTTACTCGGTGTTCATGAAGGCATTCAACGAATCGCTAGAAAATCCAAACCAATTCCTTTAGCACTAGGTATGGTCGTTACCAACGAACCTGGTATCTATATCGAAAACAAGTACGGTATCAGAACAGAAAACACCCTTTTGGTACAAGCCGATACAGAGAATGAATATGGCACGTTTTACCATTTCGATACCATCTCTTTCTGTCCTATTGACATTAGGGCAATTAAGTCAGATATGCTATCATCAGATGAACTTGAGTGGCTAAATAATTATCACAAAGCTGTGTATGATCACCTATCCCCTTTCCTTGAGGAAGAAGAAATCGCTTGGCTTGGGAACATGACGAAAGCTTTATAAATCAGTACAATCTATCCTATATATAATAAACCCCATTCTCTGAATCTAATACATTCAAAGAGTGGGTTTTTATATTGGGAAAACTTAAGGCTTTCATACCATTATTCTATCTGCATCAATCATGAAATCCATCAAACTATACCAAACAAAAAGAACCTATATCATAAACCCAACTGTGCATAATCCATAGATTCCATTTATATTATATTCATTGCAATACCATCTAGTTGGCAGCATCACCATCTTTCATCATTGCTTGAAGTTTTTGTTGCTCAGCTATTGCTGCTCTTTCTTCCATTAACTCTTCGAGCCATGCTTTGAAAGTCCACGTTCTTGAAGTAGGTGTTCCTGCAGCATATATGGGTCGACTGATACCCGTTTTTTTATAATCACCTATGAACTTATGAATGTCATGTTCTGATAAATCATTAAATATGATAACTTGCTCACTAATTGGCTTAACCATTGCATTACGTTTAATATTATTATCGATAATATCTTGAATACAATTATCTTGCATGCTTGTTTCAACAACACGTACGTCTATTATATCCAAGGTCATTGCAAGACCTTTTATAATTATTATCTGTTCCGCGTCAAATCCATGTATCAATAGGCATGGCGTACCTTCTGGTCTGATATTATTATTTTGTTTCATTTCTACAAAACTCATATTGTGCCTCCTAGCTGTTTCCAGTTATTTCTAGATATTTCTTATATTCTACCAAAAATCTACTCTGCTGTGAAGTTGTTTCCGAATTATCTTTACTTTAGATGTGTTCCATTATAAAATAAACATAACAAGAAGAGGTGAAATAATATGCCAAGACCCAAAAAATGTCGTCGTATTGGATTCATTCCAAAGTATAGGGAATATGGACCAAGAGATCGTAATCATACTTCTGAAGAAACAATACTTCTCCAACTAGATGAGATTGAAGCAATCCGTTTAAAGGATATTGAAAAATTAGATCAATCCGAAGGCGCTAAGTTAATGGGCGTCTCTAGACAGACTTTCCAAAACATTATTGAATCAGCACGAGAAAAGATTGCCCGTTCATTGCTTGAAGGTGTCGAGATACGTATCGAAGGTGGTCATGTCATCAACAAACATTGTATCGCTGTATGTGAAGATTGCGGTAAATCATATAATATGGAAGATGGCGAATGGACTGGCGCTTGTGCCAGTTGTGGTTCGACTCATCTTTATTGCTCTAAAAAAGATAGGCGTTGTTGCCTCTAAATATAACACTAGAACCCTAGTGTTATATTTTTTTTGTCAAAAGCACGCGAATACTTTCAAGTTCTTCATTAGAGAATTTCTTAGTTGCCCAACCAAATCTCATACCATCATCGTCAAACCGAGGTATGATATGAATATGGTAATGAAAAACAGTTTGACCTGCTGCAATACCATTGTTCTGTAGAATATTCACACCATCACAATGGCATACATCTTTTATAGCTTCTGCAATTTTGCCCGCTAACTGATGAATTAAACCAAGTTTTAAAGAATCCATACAGAACACATCAGCAATATGTTCTTTTGGCAGTATGAGTGTATGTCCGAGGGCCCCAGGAAATGCGTCTAATATTACTTTAAAATCTTCATCTTCATATATGGTATAGGAAGGTATCTCACCATCTATTATTTTACAAAAAATACAATCACTCATATATGCTCCTCTCATTTACCTTTACTTACATATTAAATCATAATCTGCTAGATTTCAACATATCTTTTATCAAATATATAAGTTTGTACGGTCAATTATAAATAATAATAGTAAACACATAAAAACAAAAAGCGTAGCCACGCTCTTTGTTTTTATAAAGGAAGAAATTTGGTTGATATATTTTTTTCTCATTATATCTCATAATAATTTATTACATAAAAGTTATGTTAACTATGTTGTTTAAAAAAGACTCCCTGACACTTGAGGGGGATGCCAAGGAGCTTGGGGCCGTTAGTTAGAATGCCTTACTAGCATCATAATCATCTGCATCTTTATGGAATTCAAATGATATCTTGTTCTGATAATAGTAAGCATCGAATGTGGTATCAACTACCATCCACTCCTCTTTACTTGAGGAGTAAACTTCGTTCCATGCATGGTATACAGGTGTATTAACTGTATAACCTTTAATCAACTTTGTAGGTATGTCTTGGCTTCTAAGCATGGATGCCAATAATACTGAATAGTCATAACATATGCCTGTGCCATCTTCCAATACCTGATCGATATCCGGAATATAGTCATAAGACAATGTTTCAATTTTATCGTAATCATATGTAATGTTTTCAACTACGTATGAATATAATACATCAATAATTTCATCTTCAGTCAGTGGTACAATACTTTCGTTTTCGAAATATGTAACCCTTTGAGCTGCTAAAGCTTCATTTTGTGTTGTTGTATATTTGCTTGCATCCCATGTTAAAACTGCATATCTAAATAATGTAGGATTTTTTGCTACCAATGCTTCTTCAACTAATACATTT
>JAQICP010000309.1 GCA_027858555.1 Vallitaleaceae bacterium | reverse complement strand
TCCGATTTTTGTCATTTTCTTATTAACAATATCTTGTGCTTTTAACATGTCTGGTGTTTTCCACAATCTATCTGCACCGACAAAATTTTCAACGAATTTGTTAATCGGATTTTTCAGTATTTCCTCTGGTGTATCATATTGAATAATATTACCATCAGCCATTACTGCAATTCTGTCACCGATTTTGATAGCTTCATCAATATCATGTGTAACAAATACAATGGTTTTATTTAAAGTATCTTGTAGTTTTAATAATTCGTTTTGTAATTGTTCTCGTGTAATTGGATCGAGTGCGCTAAATGGCTCATCCATTAAGATAATATCTGGATCATTAGCGAGTGCCCTTGCAACGCCAACTCTTTGTTGTTGACCGCCACTTAACTCTCTTGGATATCTGTGGGCATATTCTTCATACGGCAACTCAATTGTATCTAGTAATTCTCTTACCTTTTCATCAATTAAGCTTTGATCCATTTTACATAACGATGGGACTATTGCAATGTTTTTATCAATAGTCAGATGTGGAAACAAACCTACGTCTTGAATAACATAGCCTATATTTCTCCTCAATTCATTTTTGTCTACGTCTTTGATATTGTTTTCATCGATAAATATTGCGCCTTCTGTTGTTTCTATGAGACGATTAATCATTTTCATAGTTGTCGTCTTACCGCAACCACTTTCACCAACCAATACAACAAGTTCCCCTGTTTTTATTTCAATATCCAGGTTATCAACTACATTGATGACCTTATCATAGGATTTTGAAACGCCTACTAATCTAATCATATATTACTTCCTTTCTATAGATGCAAGAAGTATTACTTTGCACGTTACTACCATGTATACTTCTTTAGTTCGATAAAACACTATATAGGCACTAAATGTAAAATTTCTACACATTTTATTAAAATACTATGCCTAACAAATCAAATAAAAAAACACCCCTGTCTTTATATTAAGAGTTAGAGTGTTTATACTTCGCAAAAGCTCGCATTGCACCACATGGCATAGTACAGGTTGTGACTATACGTCCTAACCAAACCCCAGTTCAAAAATGATTTTTCGTCATCAGTTTCTCTACATTCGAAAATATTACTTATATCCACTCTCCTAAAAGGTTAACGTATACAAGCTCATGATTCAGATACTCAAAATGCTACTTCATCTAAACAGGTTATATATAATTCAATTTCTTTGCTTCAAATACAACATTATCCAAAGCGAAGAGGTTAATTATACCATGAAATACTTGAACTGTCAATTTGGGCGCGGTTCATACATATGTATCAAGAGAAGTGTTCATGACTTAAATGAGCCCTGACTGCTTCAATAATCTTTCTATAATGACTGTAGCTTCAGCTCTGCTAATCGTTCAATCCCTTGCCCTCAAAAATCTGCTGTGTATATTTTTCTATCCTAGCTACCCGCGTCTTTGATTGTTTAGGTGCTGAGAATTGTAGAATATATGCCCGTTGTCCTCCTGGTGTAAGTGCTTCGAAAGCTGTTTGAAAATCAGGCATCTCGTTAAATGCATCCTGTAGTTCTTCAGGCATCGTATAATCTGAATGCTCCTTTAATACCACTTCCAGCCCAGCTTTTTCAACTTCATAGCCTTCAATACATTTTAATCTGATATGTTTAAATCCCTGCAATCCCACAGATCACAACACCTTTAAGATGTGTTTCAACTTTTTTAATATTAAAACCAGCCTCTTCTATTGTCTTTAGGGTTTCCCTATTGATATGACATTCTTTGGATAGCTTCATCCATGCTGGATTCAACTTGTTAAATATTGCCGTGAAGGGTTTCTTATCAGGCAATACATGTTCCATAAACAATAGTTTACCACCTGGTTTTAAAACCCTTCTTATCTCAGCTAGTCCCTTAAGTGGATCATCTACCGAGCAAAATAACAAGGTAAATACCACCGTATCAAAAAAATCATCTTCAAATGGCAAAACCGTTACATTACCCTCAACAAACTTGACATCTAACCCTGTATGAAATGAGAATGTCCTAACCACATCTCTAATATTCAGATCCATCACGGTTAACGAATCTACACGTTTAGGATTATAATATTTGAAGTTAGAACCAGTTCCAGCACCTATCTCAAGCACTTTTCCTTTTGAAACAGGAATCAGCCTTTTTCGAATACTTCTTAACCTTATGGCTTCTAAGGGTATCATAAATGTATTATATGCTCTGTCTGAAAAATTCATGTACTCACCTTCTTATATTCAATCTATTATACTTTTTCAATTATAACTTAATGAAATGTTTCCATGGTACGAATTCAATGCACCATTATTATGTTTCAGTTGGTTTTATATTTTGTTGTTTCTAAAAATTAATTCCTATGCTACTGATATAAATAACTATACCAAAACACTAGACTTTCTGCAATCCTAACCTAAGTTGATTCCCCCATGCTCTAAACATCTTAACATAGCTCTGCCTACACTATACTGCTTGTCCCCGCTTGCCTCTTTGTTACCCTGTGATTTCTTGGAATTGCAGATACGTAATTACCAATTCCTATGAATTTTAGTATAGTGAAACTGCAAAAGAAGTGCGTTATATATATGAAAAGAATACTAGTGATCAACCCAAGGAGATTCAAGATAAATAATAACTCATTAGAAAACAATCTGGTTCGACAAATCCAATACCAGTCTTTTTGAAGTAATAACTCACAGCTTTCAGACAGACGCATATCTGCACTAGAGATCTTAAGTTGTCAAAACTGAACGAAGAATTAATAGACTGAGGGTGAAATATAATGAAGGGCATGTTAAGTCTGGCATGAAATTTTTTTATTTAAATTGGAGAACTTTCTTATAAGACAAAAAAACTGCTATATATACACATGTATACATAGCAGTTTCTTTGTTTAAATACGCCATCAGGTTATGACCCCTGGATATTAAATCAAAGATTCAGTATCTAGCCCTACGACTAATAGCGATAATATTATTGTTCAATATAATATTTGTATATTATAACATTTTTTCACTTTATAGCAAGAAGAATATTTTAACGTTAGAAATATTTTCACCGTTTAATGCTATTGTTCTCCTGTGATTTTTCAGAAAGATACAACCCTGATAGGATTAATGCAGCTCCAATTACCTTAATTACCGTCACTTCTTCACCTAGTATGAAAAAAGATAAAGCCGTTGTTACCACAGGGATAAGATATATGAATTGATTGGTTTTAACCGATCCAATTGATTCAATCGCCTTATTCCACATGATAAATGCTAAAGAAGAGGCTAGTATACCAAGGTAGAGTAAACTCCACACCATATTAAAATTATAATGGCTGATTATAACTGGCTCTCTAGTGATAATCGCAAGAATTAGTAATGTTAAAAGATTGTATATAAAGACTTTTCTTGTAAGTGCGATTATATGATAATTCTTCTGAACTTTGTGCATAAGGATGGTGTAAAATGAAAACATGAATGCTGCTACAAGTGCAAAAAAGTCACCGATAGGTTCTATGCCCTGCAGCCCTCTCCCATCAAGAATAATAAAACCAACCCCGGCGTAAGCTATTATGAACCCTAAAACACTTTTAATATTGAAGAATTTCTTCTTAAATATGATGACGGATAATAACCCTGTTATAAGTGGTATCGTAGAATCAATCAAACTCACATTAGATGAATAGGTATGTTGCAGTGCAGAGTTCTCAAAAAAGAAATAAAAAGCCAGTCCTGCGCCAATTGCAAGAAAGTATAGTTCTTCTTTAAGTTGCCATGGTAATTTGAATTTGGGGTATATGATGGATAAGGCAATTATTGCAATAATGCTTCGGAATACCAATACTTGAACTGGTGTCAAGTCCTCTAAAAGCACTTTGCTGATAATAAAAGTAGAACTCCAAATGGTGATAGTAGCGACGGCTAAGATATAGCCCTTGAGTGATGTGTGCATGGTCCCCTCCAATATATTACATTATTATTAAAATACTAATTCTATATGGTGTATTTCCTAAATTATAGCTATAATAAAGATATAGGTTTGTTCAACTTGCAAAACCATTCTAACTGGAGGTACATATGAAGTTTACATTCAATAAAAAATATACAACCATCAGCATATATGCCATTATCGTCTTCTTCATATGTATCATTATCTATAAAATGGTCATGTCGTGGACTGATTCAATGGCTTTTATAGGTAATATTATCGGTATTTTATCACCATTCTTACTCGGTATGCTAATTGCCTATTTCATGAATCCAATGGTAAGAAGCTTCGAAAATAAGATCATACCAAAGTTCAAAATCGGCAAGCTCAAAATCAGATCAAGAAAAGCAAGACTGATATGGTCTATCTTTTTATCATATATGGTATTTACCAGCTTAACCGTTGTTTTGCTAGCTATCATTATACCTCAAGTCACAAACAGTGTGGTAGACTTTTCAAATGATTTGCCTAATTATGTGGATAACCTTACTACTAGATTAAATCAGATAACCTTTAACATTGGCAATTCTCCTTATCAAATAGATACCGAAATCATTTCTTCTTATGTGATGAACAATTTGCCAGCTACCTTTGACCAAATAAGTAACCTAGTACCAAATGTTTTAAGCTTTGCTAAAGACTTTGCTTCTGGCTTGCTTAATGTACTTATAGCCTATATGGTTTCAATCTATTTGATTGCTAGCAAAGAATCCGCAGCTCTTAATACAAAGCGACTAATCATTGCTTTATTTCCACCAAAATCAGCTAGAAATATATTTGATGTATCTGCTCATGCTCATAAAGTATTCTCCAACTTCTTTATTGGCAAGCTCATTGATTCATTTATAATCGGGCTATTGTGCTTTATCGTTTTGATGATTTTAAACTATCCTTTTGCGCTTTTACTCAGTGTGATTGTTGGTATTACCAATATAATTCCATACTTTGGTCCATTAATAGGTGGTGGAATAGGATTCGTATTGCTAATCTTAGTGTCACCGGTTCAAGCATTATGGTTCTTAGTCATCATACTCATCATTCAACAATTTGATGGGAATATACTTGGTCCTTGGATACTTGGAGATTCAGTAGGCCTCTCACCATTCTGGATTATTTTTGCCATTATCATATTTGGAAGCATGTTTGGTTTTATTGGGATGTTCCTTGGTGCACCACTACTTAGTGTCATAAAATATGTGATAACAAAACAAATCGATGGGTTATATAACCGAAGAACCAAATTAGCTCTTGAACAGGTTGAACATCATAATCCCATCGATTAGTAAAGTTATATACTTATTCAATTATGTGATTTTTAGTTTTATAACTTCTCACTACTTGGGATTATCAAGTAGTGAGCTTATTTTTTGCCCTTTAACACACTTGGCATATCCTTGCTATAGGGTCTGATACCAAATCGTTCTTCATATGCCTTTAGGGACATTTCAATATTGTTTACATCCGCCATGCCATGGGTAAAAGGACAGTTCACCAAGCAGATGCCACAATCTGTTCCTAAAGAACGCCATCTATTGTAGCAGTTCTCATGGTTCACTTGCCACTCTGCTTCATCCTCACTTAAGCTAATGGCTTTGCCTGGACAAGTTTTAGCACATTTTTTACACGCCCTGCAAAATGCTGCAGGATCAAACGCTAGTGGGGTATCTAGT
>JAQICP010000253.1 GCA_027858555.1 Vallitaleaceae bacterium | reverse complement strand
TAATGTCGCTTTTACTTTACTTTACCTTCATTTCGGAGCGGTCACAATCTACGACATTATAAGAAATGTTTAGATGTAGTTATGTAAAAACACACTTTGTAGCAATGTCGCACGCTTTCTCTTCCTTCATCTTCATTTCGTCCCTGTCTCAAAATACGACAGTATAAAAAATGTATTAGATGCAGTTAATTAAAAACACACTTTACTTACTTTGTATGATTATCACTTCACCTAATCTCGTTCTCTTTTCTACTACAACCTGCAAAGGTGATAGAATTAAGTCGGGTTCAGTTAGTTGATTACATACCTTTTGTTACCGCTTGTTACAGGGCAACAGAAGCTAGTTTATCACAGGCGTAATGCTTTGTCAACAGATTATGTGAATTAACTTTGTTTTCTTTCTGTATCCATTAAGACCTATAAAGATTGGGTCTAAACCCACTGTTTAAAACTAGTTATTCTAATATGAAAGCAATAAATCCATCTTCATATTAAAACGGAGAAGGAGGGATTTGAACCCTCGCACCGCTATAAACGATCTATACCCTTAGCAGGGGCACCTCTTCAGCCACTTGAGTACTTCTCCAAAACTGAAATATATAAAAAATATGAAATTTAAATAGTAGACTGATTACTCATCCTACTATCAAGCTCGCCACAGTTATAGGCGCAAGACATATTATACAAGAGGTAGGGACTAAAGTCAATACGTTTTGTCCCATTAGTTTCGATTAATAATCTATGGATAACTCTATGGTTTTGATTCGTTTCTTAACAAATAATACCGTCATTATTAATATATTAAAAACTTCCCATATATGGTATATATTATTGTGTTTCTTCTATATATAGTATATATTATTTCAAGATCTAATAGTCATATGTTAACGTCTCTATTTCATCTATGAAAAACTGGGTCTATAAAAAGTGACGATTCATAAGAATCGCCACTTAATTATTTTTATTGTATTAACGTTTACCGACATCGTATGGTTCTCCAGCGGCTCTTGGTGCAGATGAGTTCTTGCTAAACAAGATCAGTGCAACAATCGTCACAATATATGGGAACGCGTTTAAGAAAATATTAGGCACTTTGTCAAATGATTCATAAAGTACTGACATATTAGAAACCGTCTTAGCAAGTCCAAAGAACAGTGATGCACCCAGTATACCCCATGGTTGCCATTTACCAAAGATTAGTGCAGCTAGTGCAAGGAATCCTAAACCATTATATATATTCTGTGAAAATTCACCCGAATATGTGAGGATAACAATAGCACCACCAAGTCCTGCCATGAAGCCAGACATAACAACACCAAAATATCTCATGAATCCTACTTTAATCCCCATGGAATCCGCGGCATGAGGGTTTTCTCCACAGGCTCTAAATCTGAGTCCAAAAGGTGTTTTGTATAATACATACCAACTAATTAGAAGAATAGCAAATACCACATAAGTCGTAACCCTTGCATCAGTAAATATAAGCGGTCCAATAATAGGTATTTTAGAAAGTCCTGGCACTGTGGTTTTAGTAAATCCCAATGTAATCTGAACATTAGCACTACCAGTTAATCGTCTTGCTAAAAATATAGTTAATGAAGCTGATAACATGTTAATAGCCGTACCACTGATTACTTGATTGGCTTTCATGGACACACTTGCAAAAGCATGCAATAAAGCAAAGACGGCACCTGTAAGTCCACCTATTAAGAGTCCGATCCATAAGGCGCTTTGCCCCCCAGCAGCATAATTAAGTGACACATAATATGCTGAGAAAAAAGCACCAATTCCAAGTAAGCCTTCAAGTCCAATATTAACGACACCACTTCGTTCGGAATACAGACCACCTAACGCAATAATCAAAAGAGGTGCGGTATAGGCGAGTCCAGAAGGTATAATATTAGTTATAAATTCCCACATTATTTGTCACCTCCCTTTTTATTGTCTATTTCTTTTTTTTCTACCGAGTCTTCTTTTTTAATCGAATCTACGTCATCTACTGTTTGCTGGATTGCTTTCTTAGGTTGTCTAAATAGTAATTGACCTAATTTTTTAATCCAACTTTTAATCATTAAATTAGTAGCCGCAAAGTAGATAATGATAGCCATAATAATTGGCACTAACTCATTAGGTACATCTGTGGATGCTGTCATAAAGCTTTTAGCAGCATTCATGAATCCAAATAACGCGCCTGATAAAAGCACACCAAGTGGTGTATTAAGCGCCAATAACGACACTGCAATACCATCAAATCCAAGTGATGGCAGCTCTCCTATTTTTAAGTTTTGGGAATAGCCCAGATAATAGGTAGCTCCTGCAAGACCAGCTAGCGCACCTGATATCATCATGGAAAATATGATATTACGGTCTACTTTAATACCAGCATATTTTGCTGCATCTTTATTGTAACCTACCGCTTTTAATTCATAACCAAATGTGGTTCGATCTAATACAAACCATATAATGACTGCTGCTATAATAGCTATAAATATACCCAGGTTAACAAATGACTTGTCAAACATTTCAGTTAACCATTCAACTCTCAAACTAGCTGTCGGTTTGATAATAGCTGATTCAGTATCATAGTGACCTGGTATCAGAATTGGAACAAAATAATAGACTGTCCAAACAGCTATCCAGTTCATCATAATCGTCGTAACTACTTCATGAATTCTGAACTTCGCCTTAAGTAGCGCTGGTAAATAGGCCCATAAAGCGCCTGCAACGATTGCTCCAAGTAATGCTAATGGTAAATGTATAATCTTAGGTAACTCTAAAACCACCCCTATCAGGGTTGCAACAAAACCACCCATTAGTAATTGTCCTGAAGCACCTATATTAAACATACCTGTTCTAAAGGCAAATGCTACTGAAAGACCAGTCAGAATTAATCCAGTGGTTGAAAGAAGTGTCTGGCCAATTCTTCGCATATCACCAAATTCACCTTCACTAAACTTACCAAATCCACCTTCTATGAGTTTTTGATAAGCTTCAACTGGATTATACTTAAATATAATAAGCAATAAACCACCGATAATAAAACCTAAAAGGATGGATAGGAAAGGAATCATTTTATTTTGATTGTCATCGTCCAAGAAAAACAACGCTATTTTATTTAACATCTTTCCCTCCCTTTGAACCAGCCATCATTAAGCCTAATTCGTTTTCATCAGTGTCTTTTGTATTAACGACACCTACTATCTCACCCTCATACATAACAGCAACTCTGTCTGTTACATTGAGAACCTCATCTAATTCAAAAGAAATAAGAAGAACACCTTTTCCTTTGTCTCTCTCAGCAACCAAACGAGTGTGAATGTATTCTATCGCGCCTACATCTAATCCCCTTGTTGGTTGCGATGCTATAAGGACTGCAGGAGATCTATCTACTTCACGTGCGATAATCGCTTTTTGTTGATTACCACCTGACATACTTCTAACCGTTGTTTTAGCGCCTTGTCCACTTCTAACATCAAACTGCTTAATTAACTTTTTAGCATGGGCTGTTATTGCTGGTCTGTTTAGTATACCTCTCTTTGAAAAAGGTTCTTGGTAGTATACTTGCAAAATGGCATTTTCTTCAAGTGAATAATCTAGGACAAGTCCGTGCTTATGTCTATCTTCTGGTATATGACCAAGTCCTACCTCATATCGCTTTCTAATAGTAACATTGGTTACATCTTCACCCGCTAAAGTTAAGGTCCCCGACTCAATCTTTCTAAGACCAGTCAAAGCCTCAACCAATTCACCTTGGCCATTACCATCGATACCCGCAATGCCCAATATTTCACCGGTTCTTAGTTCAAATGATAGGTTTTTAACAGCATTTAATTTCCTATTATCAATCACATTTAAGTTTTCTACTTTTAATACAACTTCACCAGGTTCTGCCGTGTCTTTTGGTACTGAAAAATCAACCTCACGCCCAACCATTAGCTCTGCCATTTCTTGCTCAGAAGTTGAAGCTACATCTACAGTTGCTACAAATTTACCTTTTCGAAGCACTGTACACCTATCAGCAACTAATTTTATTTCTTTTAGTTTATGTGTAATTAGTATGATTGACTTACCCTCGTCAAGTAGGTTGCGCATAATGCCCATTAATTCAAGGATCTCTTGAGGTGTAAGTACCGCCGTTGGTTCATCAAATATCAATATATCAGCATCTCGATAAAGCATCTTTAGAATCTCAACTCTTTGTTGCATCCCCACGGTGATATCCTCAATCTTAGCATTTGGATTAACCATCAGCTGATATCTTTCTGATAATTCTAGAATTCTTTTAGTTGCAGATTGAATATCGATACGGAAATTTTTAAAAGGTTCCATACCGAGTATAATATTCTCTACAACCGTATAATTATGTACTAACTTGAAATGTTGATGTACCATACCGATACCTAACTCGTTTGCAACGTTGGGATTGCTAATAGTAACTTCCTCACCTCTGACCTTTATTATCCCCTTCTCTGGTTTATAAAGACCAAAAAGAATAGACATCAAAGTAGACTTTCCAGCACCGTTTTCACCAAGTAAGGC
>JAQICP010000152.1 GCA_027858555.1 Vallitaleaceae bacterium | reverse complement strand
GGTGAAATTAAGGTATTATGAATTATATGAGCATACTCATATAAAAAGCTTGCAATTAGATACGAACAGCGCTATAATATGAGTGTACTCATATGAATACACTCATATTAACCGATCACTAATATGAATCAGGAGGATTTTATGGCACGACTAAGTAAAGAGAAACAAGAGGAAGTTAGAAAAAGAATTATTTCAGAATCTAGAATCTTATTTCATGAAAATGGTTTTGATAAAACAAGTACCAGCGCTATTGCCAAGAAAGTCGGTATAGCTGAAGGTACCATATTCAATTACTTTGCAACTAAATCAGAGATATTTATGGAAGCAATTGCAGAAGAATTTCAGACTAATGAAAAAAGTGTGGTGCATGTGACAGATCCTAGTCAAAATGCCTCAGCAATCATCTACGAATATATAGAAAAGATGTATAAACCACTGCTTAAATTACCTAAATTTATGATAATAGAAATAGGTATTGTTATGATTAATGTGGGCAAGAAGAATTTCACTTTGCTTAAAAAAATGATTGAACTTGATTTTGAATATTTAGCGAAATTAATTGATTTAATCGAAGAATTAAAGGAAAAAGGTCTGCTTATAGAAAATTGTAATAGCAAGCTGATGGGTGAAAATATATTCTCACTATTTATATTTGAATTGTTTATGTATGCTTATGTTAAAGATATGGATAAGCAAAGCATGAAAGATAACATTAGAAAGAAAATTGAATTCTTATGCACGGGCTTTATAACAACATAATGTTATGGAGGTTATGATATGTTTAAGAAGATAATAACACTGAATCATCGGGTTGTTTCTAAAAGACCTAAGACTGTACTTTTAACAGGTATCATATTAGCAATGATTGCCATGCTATTTGCAAGTACCCTAAGTATTGAACTCAGCTGGGCGGCACTTGCACCAAGTGGCAATGAGGCAGTACAGGAGTATCAGCAGATTATAGAAGATTTTCCATCTCTCAGCAATATTATTGTATTAGTTGAAGGTGACGATTACGAAGTACTAGAGCAAGTTGCTCGTGAGATTAAAGAAGCGGTATTAACATTTGATGACTATGTGACTTCGGTTATTGTGGGAACTGATCAATCATTCGCTTTAAAATATGGCATGGCTTATATGACTGAAACTGAAGCTAAGCAGGTCGGTTATGCATTCTTAGATCCTAATATAGATTCATTCTATATGTTAATCAATGAAAGCTTGAAGGAAGCTGTAAGCATGTTAGAGCAAGGCGACTTGTCTGACGAGGAAGTACTATTGCTTCGCAGTAATCTGAGAGGGCTTGCTGGCATAGTTGATGTTACGAATCAGGGATTGGAAGGACAGGTTGATGAGACCAGTTTCAATAGATATTTAACACAATTTTTCGTAGGAGATAGCCTGGTAACGTCACCGGATGGTTCTATGGCAATCGTAACAATTCAACCTAGTTTTGATATGTTAGATATCTCAAAGCTTGAACCGGCAGTCAATGGAATAGAGGAAAAAATCAACGCCATTGACGATGCATATGATAATGTGACCATTGGTTTAACGGGGATGCATGTGGTAGCAAGGGATGAGACAGCAAGTGTTACATCGGACTCACAGGTTACTACCATTCTAAGCATTAGTTTGATTCTATTATTGTTGTATATTGCATTTAGATCATTTCTTGCACCAATCTTTACATTTATACCACTTGTATTTGGGGTTGTGTATGAACTGGGAATCATTGGGCTGACAATTGGGCGACTTAACATGATTACAGCATTTTCAGCAGCCATGCTCATTGGGCTTGGCATCGACTTTTCCATACATCTGTATAGCGCTTACACAGAAAAAAGAGTAAGTGGCTACCAAAAGAGCGATGCTTTATATGAGTCCATGGTTAGAACAGGACCAAGTATACTAGTTGGTGGTTTAACAACGGCTTCTGCTTTTTTTGCACTTAATATCAGTCAACTGGAGATGTTAAGAGAACTTGGTACGGTTATGGGCATTGGTATCATAACCACGCTAACTGCAGTGTTTTGGATACTGCCAACCATGATTATGCTTAAAAACGAGAAGGAACATGCTATTAAAAAGATTAAAGGTAGTTATCCTTTTATCGGTACCATAGCAGTAATGATACAAAAGTATCGAATCATTATAGCCTCACTATTGTTGGTAACCACGGTTTTCATGGGATATCAAGCATCAAAGATTGAATTTGATCTAAATCTGATGAACCTTGAACCTAAAGGGTTAGAGTCTATTGAACTCATGACCTATATGGTTGATAAATATGATATGAGTACGGATTCTTTTAGCCTTGAAGTTAGTTCATTAGAGGAAGTATATCAGCTACAAAGAGAATTTGAAAAAGTAGCAGGTGTGTCTGATGTGACATCCATTGCAATGATTTTGCCTGAGCATGTACCAGATCAAACTGAAACCTTAAAGGAAATCAATGACTTACTAGAAAACCAAGCTGAACCTAGAGTACCAGATACCGGCATGATGATAGCTTCAATGGATGAAATGAATGACACCTTGGCAGTTATTGATACCTTATGGCAAGCAGGTGATTATCAGGGTATCACCCATGAGAATTTTGAAAGAACCAGTAGGCGTATAGATAATCTTTCTTACACGTTAGGTATGAGTGATACGGGTAATATTGCTCAAGTTGGTATTAGTTTTTATAACAGCTATGAAGAGATAGGAAATCAGATGTTTACAGGAGCTAAACTCAGTCTTGAGACAATACCAGATCAATATAAAAAACAATTCATCAGTGACGACGGTACGGCCTATATGATTAGTGTCTTTCCAGATTTTGACATATGGGATAATCTTAAGAGTGATAAAGGCAGACAATTTATCAATGAATTGAAAGCCATAGATCCATCAATTACAGGCACACCATTATTTATGCAGGTCGTATATGATGCGGCGGCGTCTGAAGCTATTTTAATCGGGATAGTTGTAGTAATCGTACTACTAGTAATCGTATCCATTTATTTTAAATCTATCAAGACTATTATACTAGCGTTTTTACCACTGATATTTACTTTGATATTTACCGTTGGGACTATGGTACTAATAAATCTACAATTTATCATGCTGAACTTCCTTGGTATATTATTAATTATCGGTATTGGTATAGATGATGGCGTTCATATCTTACATCATTTTCAGGATGAAGAAGGGCAGGTCCACCCGGTATTTTCTAATGTTGGAAGAGCAATACTGCTTACAACACTGACAACAATGTGTGGTTTTGGCTCATTAATGTTTTCAAGCTATACGGGCATAGCAAGCTTAGGTATTGTCTTATTCATTGGGGTTGCCTATGCATTTATCATGACGGTACTCATCATACCAATATTTCTTAAAGATAAGATTGCCAAAAAGAATTAGGTGCGTGATTGTAATGATGTAATGGCTATTATTAAACAACTAAGTTGCAACACCA
The DNA here is from genome assembly GCA_027858555.1 of Vallitaleaceae bacterium. Lineage (GTDB taxonomy): Bacteria > Bacillota > Clostridia > Lachnospirales > Vallitaleaceae > JAQICP01. The sequence continues at coordinate 6,877 of JAQICP010000152.1, read as the reverse complement.
AACAGTAAAGTATATACAATAAAGACTTAACAGTTCACCCAAAGAGGTGGCTAGCTTATAGCCATCTCTTTTCGTGCAGTAAGAAAGATCTTATTAAAAACCTAGAACTTTCCATGAAAACAATCTAACTTTGTGAGAACGCATACTGGAAGTGCATTTTGTCATCTCATTTTCATTGAACTCTATATAACCTTATGATAGAATGTACTGTAATGAAATCATATAAAGAAAAGATAGGAGGCATTCCTTTGAAAATAACTAAAGAACAAGTGGAGCATGTAGCTAAACTCGCTCGCTTAAACCTAACAGAAGAAGAAAAGATTAGTTTCACAAAAGATATGGAAGCAATTATAAGTTTTGCAGATCAGATTAATGATCTTGACATAGATGATGTCAAACCAACTGACCACGTGATACCTATCAACAATGTATTCCGACCAGATGTGGTTGTGCCACCAATGGACCGGGAATTATTATTATCTAACGCACCTAGCCAAGAAAATGGCTGTTTCAGTGTGCCGAAGATTGTTGAATAGGAGGAAAACATGGCATTATATCAATTAAAAGCGCATGTAATTTCAGCGCTCATTCAAAATAAAGAAATGACCAGTGAAGAAATAACAAAAGCATTTTTAGACCGCATTGAAGCTGTAGAGCCTAAAATCGATGCCTTTATTACAATCAGTAGTGAGGAAGCATTAAAACAAGCAAGAGCTGTGGATGTTAAAATAGCAAGAGGCGAAAAGTTGTCATCCCTTGCAGGCGTACCAATTGCTATCAAAGATAATATGTGTACCAAAGGTATACTGACTACTTGCGGATCTAAAATATTAAATAATTTCATTCCACCTTATAACGCAACGGTAGTTAATAAGATTCACGCCGCCGATATGGTTATTCTTGGTAAATTAAATATGGACGAATTTGCAATGGGTTCATCAACAGAGAACTCATATTATAAAGTTACTAAAAATCCTTGGAACTTAAAAAGAGTACCAGGTGGGTCATCAGGCGGATCAGCTGCGGCTGTTGCTGCGGATATGGCAGCATTTACCTTAGGTTCAGATACAGGCGGTTCTATCAGACAACCGGCTCATTATTGTGGTGTTGTTGGTATGAAACCAACATACGGTACAGTTAGCCGTTATGGACTCGTGGCTTTTGCTTCATCTCTAGATCAGATAGGACCACTTACTAAAGACGTCAAAGACATGGCATTGGCTATGAACCTAATTATGGGGCATGATCCAATGGATTCAAGTTCAGCGCCCATTGACTACCCTGATTTTAGTAAAAGTATTGGGGAAGATGTAAGGGGCATGCGTGTGGCACTACCTAAGGAATTCTTAGGAGAAGGCATACAGAAAGAAGTTAAGGAAAGTGTCCTGAGTGCTGTTCGTGTATTAGAGGGTCTTGGCATGGTTGTTGAAGAGGTAAGTATGGCACTTACTGATATCGCATTACCCGCTTATTATCTCATATCATCAGCAGAGGCTTCCTCGAACTTAGCGCGATTTGATGGTGTTAAGTACGGTTATAGAGCAAAAGAATACGACGATTTAATAGATTTATATCAACAAACACGGGACGAAGGTTTCGGTGATGAAGTTAAAAGACGCATCATGCTAGGCACCTATGCACTAAGCTCCGGTTATTATGATGCTTATTATAAAAAGGCACAACGCGTTCGAACTTTACTTAAGCAAGAGTTTTCAAAACTATTTGAAAGCTATGATTTGGTACTCACACCAACCGGACCTACTACTGCATTTGAGATTGGGGCTAAAGTAGACAATCCAATCGAGATGTACTTGAATGATATCATTACAGTGCCTGTGAATATTGCTGGACTTCCAGCTTTATCAATCAATTCAGGTTTTGATCAAAACAAGATGCCAATCGGTATTCAGTTAATTGGGGATACTTTAAAGGAACATACAATTTTGAAAGCGGCGTACGCTTACGAGCAAGCCCGCGAACTACCAGGAGGTGTACTCGTTGAGTTATAATGATTATGAAATCGTCATGGGCCTGGAGGTTCATTCTGAATTAAAAACTAAAACCAAGATTTTCTGTGGTTGTCCTAATGAATTTGGAGGAGAGACTAATACCCATTGTTGTCCAATATGCACAGGGATGCCAGGTACACTTCCAGTACTTAATGGTACAGTTGTTGAGTATGCTCTAAGGGCTGGACTTGCTACTGGTTGTAAGATTAATATGTTTTCCAAACAAGACAGAAAAAATTATTTCTACCCAGACCTGCCAAAGGCTTATCAAATATCACAGTTTGATTTACCACTATGCTACGCGGGCGAGGTGGCTATTGAAGTTGATGGAAAGCCGAGTTTAATCGGACTCACCAGAATTCATATTGAAGAAGATGCAGGCAAGTTGCTACATGAGGCAGGAGAAGGCTCACTGATAGATTATAATAGATGTGGGGTGCCACTTATCGAGATTGTATCAGAACCTGACTTTAGAAGTGCTGGAGAGGTCAGAGCTTATCTGGAAAAATTAAGAAGTATTTTATTATATGCAGAAGTTTCAGATTGTAAGATGAATGAAGGTTCATTCCGTTGTGATGTGAATCTTTCAATTCGCCCTAAGGGACAGAAAGAACTTGGTACCCGTACTGAGATGAAGAACATGAACTCTATCAATTTCATCGTTAAGGCGATTGATTATGAAGCAAAAAGACAAGCCCAAATTATTGATGGTGGTGGCGTTATTATTCAAGAGACAAGAAGATGGGATGAAGGTAAGGGTATAACTGTAGCTATGCGTAGTAAATCAGATGCTCATGATTATCGTTATTTTCCAGAACCAGATCTTATGCCGATTATAACAACAGAAGAAACTATGGAGAAAATTAAAGCCTCATTACCTGTGATGCCAGATATCCGAAAAGCATTGTACCTTAAAGAATATGGTATTACTGAATATGATGCAGATTTAATTGTAGCATCTAGACATGTAGCTGATTTTTTTGAAGTAGCATCTAAAACTGCCAAGAACTCTAAAACTGTAGCCAATTGGATTATTACTGAAATCTTTTCAAGACTCAACGAAGATGAGAAGGAAGAGGGTAAGATTCCACTAAAACCGGAAAGTCTTGGCGAGTTAGTCAACCTTATAGAAGATGGCGTTATTAATTCATCAACAGCGAAAGAAGTGTTTGCTGATATGTGGGATACTAGAAAAGCCCCAGCTTTAATAGTTGAAGAAAAGGGTCTAAAACAAATATCAAATGATGATGAACTAAAAAGTATGGCTCAAGAAGTGATCAATGAAAATACAAAGCCTGTTGCCGATTTTCTGAGTGGAATAGAAGCTGCGATTCAATCATTAATGGGTCAAATGATGAAACGAACAAAAGGCAAAGCTAATCCAGGTATGGTAATCAGTTTGCTTAAGGAGATACTAGGTGGTATGAAATAGTCTTATTTTATGGGCTATAATCCTGTGAGGTATTATGTTTAGAGTTCTTATCTATCCAAAAGAGTCCATTGAAGAGTTGATATCAAAAGGCAGTCTACTTGGACCCCTCATGATTCATAGTATTTTTGCGATCCTAATATGGGGCGCAATCAAATACGGTCCAGATAAAAGCCTTGATTTTACATGGTATTTTATGGAAGCATTGTATGGGGATGTTGTTCTAGCTGTATGCGGGACACTTGCTATCATTATATTAACGGTGATTGCACTACATATACTAGGTAGGCTTTTTAATGGAACAGGTCAGTACAGAGATATATTAATAGCTTACAGTTATGGATTAATACCATATTATACAGGTATTTTGTTAGCGGCTCTCTTTCCTAGATTCGTTTTACAATTGGTTGCTTTTTACTTGATTTGGACAGTCTATCTAACTGTAAGACTTATTAGTTATGCACATGATATCAGCATTCGAAAAAGTATTGTCTTGTTTTTATTATCTAATTCCATTTTGATCGTTTTTATATACCTGCCAACTATATTCTTGATACTTGTTGCCAATTACAATAGTTTTGGTAGGTAGGGTTAAATTAAAAACCAATAGGCGTATTCAATGTTATAATGGTTATACAGTGGGGATATAAAGCAACAATGAAGCATCAACAAACCAACAATAACATATCGACTTATAGAAGAAAGTTAGGTGCACTATGAAATCATATTTTCAAAGTTACAATACTGCATATCAAGAAAGATACGAATACACGCTAAATCAGACAAGAACATTGTTAAATAGTATATCTTCATCAAAATATGAAGATTATTTTAAGGATGCCGCTACATTTATCATAAAAATGGGTGATTTAGAAAAGGACCTAGACAATTATTTTTTTGAAAGTAAATCTATAGATGAGCTAAAAAGTTTTAATATGAGTTTATATCAAGGATTAATAGGCATGGATTACGAGATGAGCTATGCCAATACGGATTACTGTGTTCAGTTATTTGGCCTAGACATCGGGCAAGTACTGGCGTTCTTATATACAACTATACGTAATTATGTATCAGCTGTCTTTGAGCATAGAATTGTGAATATGACCATTATAAACGAGTTGTTTTTAGAAGTATATAACTGTATAACCAGTGATGATACAGCGGGACTAAAAGAGCTGGTAGAGCAATCTATGTTAGAGGATATTGAGACAAGATTAGAGATTAATCTACTTAGAAGAATGGATCCTAATTTTAATGTCTATAAAGATATATTACTTAATGCTGATTTATCAGACAATCGATATCTATACCAATATGGTAAATATATAACGGGTGATGAATTACAATCTGCTGAATATTTAAGAGAGATTGATCAAGAGAGAATTGAACTAATGGCCAGTACCTATACCAAAGCTTTTATTCAAGGCTATAGAAATGGTAATAAAAATATGCCGATAGAAGATAAAAGAACGGTTAATTTAGGGTATCAATTGGGCTTTGAACGAGTTGAACGTCTAGCTGCAATGGATTTTGCTAAAATGAATCTGGAATCATTGGTTTTTGATGATGCATTTACTGCTGCGCGAAATCGATTGGTTTATTCTAAGCCAAGCAAACAGTACCCGTATGATCATCGTCATGATATGGCGTTATACTTTACGAAAGACTATGTAGATACCTACAAGGAAGCATACGCGCGGGTCCTTGAAAAGCATAAAGAGCTTATGAAACAAATGGCAGGACCAGCAATTCAAGAAAGTTTTGGCGACGCAGGATTTTCACCAATTACTAAAAAGCACAATATTCAATTTGACGAAGATCAGACAGAAAAGAAGAATCAATTTGATGCGGCCATAGGACAACTCATGAGTAACTATTTGCCTAGAAGCGAGTATAGTTTTGTAATCATATCATATCCACTACCTCAAATTGGTGAGAAGTATGAAGAGATATTTGATGAGATTATTAAAGTCAATACATTAGACTCGGATGTCTATGAACGTATACACGAAAGTATTATTGATATCCTTGACATAGGTGTCTATGTGAGGGTTAAAGGTAAAGGCGATAATAGAACAGATATGAAGGTCATGCTATATGAATTACAAGATTCATCTAAAGAAACGATATTTGAAAACTGTATAGCTGATGTTAATGTCCCAGTTGGTGAGGTGTTTACTTCACCTAAACTTGCAGGTACTAAAGGTACACTACATGTGTCTCAGGTTTATTTGAATGGATTAAAATATGAAAACATTGAATTAACATTTGTTGATGGTATGGTTGATACCTATACTTGTAGTAATTTTGGGGATGACGAAGATGCTAATAAGAAGTATGTGTATGAAAATCTGATTCACCCACATAAGACACTACCAATAGGTGAGTTTGCTATAGGAACTAATACGACAGCGTATGTGATGGCAGAGAAATATCAGATTGCTAACTTACTACCGATACTGATCGCTGAAAAAATGGGACCTCATTTTGCTATTGGAGATACTTGTTTTTCTTGGTCAGAGGACATATCAGTCTATAATTCTAATGGCAAAGAAATAATTGCCAGAGACAATGAGCGCTCTATTCTTAGAAAAGAAGATGTCTCTAAAGCCTATACTTTCAAGCACACTGATATTACTATCCCATATGATGAGATTGGTTTGATAGAAGTGGTTACACATAATGGGGAACATATTGACATTATTCGTAATGGCCGATTTGTTTTACCGGGTGCAACATTACTCAATGCACCATTTAAGGAGTGAAGTCATGTATGATATGTCAAAGAAGACCTTAGAGTCATTTGAAAAGGAAAATAAGGCTAATGAATATGTTTCGATGACCTACAAGGATCTTTCCAAAAAAGAAAAGGTACATTATATATGGGATTACTATAAGTTGCATATCATTGGTTCTGTGATCGGTATTGTTTTTCTTGTCGGTCTCACAACTACGATCGTTACTAATATTAATACGGTTACACTAATAGATGTGAGCGTTATTAGTCGAGAGTATGAAGAACCAGCAGCGTTGGTACTGCACGATGATTGGCTTGATTTACTCTATGATAGTGATTCAAAAAAGAAGCAGATTATCATTTTTGAAAATATTAATATAGATGAGAATCTAGATCCAACATCACAAATGACTTATCAATCAAAACTCACAGCTAAAATGACAGCTAAGATGTTGGACATAATGATTATGGAAAAAGATTTTTTTGTAGATAATAGTGATGTGGGTATACTTGCTGATATGTCGGCACTACTAGACTTAAAAGCGTTAGGTGTTCCTGAAGAGGATTGGTATTACGTTAACAATCAAGTGGTTAGTATCAATGTATCTGATTACCCAGCCATCCAGGCACTCACATATAATGATACCCAGCTTTTTCTAGGCATATTCTACGATGCTGGAAATACTGAAAACGCTTTAAAGG
>JAQICP010000114.1 GCA_027858555.1 Vallitaleaceae bacterium | reverse complement strand
CACGGTGATAGGCGATGTAATTATTGAAAACAACCAATCTACCCAATTAAATCATCTATAATTTTCTATTATCGTTCTGAATTTCTCAGTTCTCTGACTATCTCCAATAATTCTTTTGGGCACTACAATGGCTTGAATCGAACTTATGTAAATATAAAAAGCCTTTTCACTTTCTACGATACGTACAACACTGCCACTTTTATACTGATTGAATGTGTTGTCTGATATGACACTGATTTAGCGACCTCCGTGTGCGAAACTATAATGTAGATGATGGAAACGTTTGACTTATACACGCAACACCTGTCTAACCATATACAAGGAAATACCAAACTTTTCCCTCTGGATTTATCCCTATACTTAATTCATATATGTATTGATTAATGCCAATCTGTTTATAAATTCTATAAATATGTGTAATACTTGCTTGATCCACCCTATAGTCAATGCCCAAAAACTGATACTCTACTTGCATATCACTGCTCACTATAGGAAATTCATTAATCAGATTAACTAATTTTTCGTCTTGATAAACATCTGTGTAATCAACAACAATCTTATCATCTGAAATGCTAACATTGAAGTTCAGGTACTGTTCCATTACTGCCACATTATTTGTACAATATGCTTTAATAAATTATTCCGCAGTAGTATAAGTCATCCAATAGGCATCTAATTTCATTCGAAGTTCGAAGATAGAATCAAATTGATTTTCCAAATCTACAGTTAAGGCGTTATAATTCTCCGATGTATCGTTTAATTCAGATTCAAGTTTCAAAAAATCATTCTTCAAATATTCAACATCCTTTTTTAGTGCTAGATTTTCTTCTTTCAAAGCCTCAATATCTTCTATATATGTAGATTGATTGGTGCACCCGCTTAATATTGTCAGAGTCATTAAAATAATACTTATTATCTTCCTCATTCCGTCACCACTCTCTAGTAAATTCATTAATTCTATACCTTTTATAACATTACAAATCTAAATTGAAAATGTTTCTTTTATCTTAAGATTGCAGTTTGCAATGCCCGTAAGCTTACAATATCTAGTCATGCTTGTGAGCATGGGAAGGACATATGAATTCCCTTATCTGAAGGATACTCACTAGACCTTCCTTCAGACTAAGTGCAACTTCTTTCTAAAGTATACCATTGCTGACACTAACACTCTATACGAAATATTCATCCCAAAACTAGTAACTTCTACCAAAGAATACTTTCTGACTAGGCGTTTGAAGATTCAACATAAGGCACTCACATGGTCTGCTAATACTTAGTATTCCTATAGGTACTCCTTTTACAAGTGAGCTTACAAGGTCCGCTCATGGACTGGTCGCAAACTTTATTTGCTGATGTTCGTGGCTCAATCCACGTCTATGATAGCATCTTGCTACTTCAATCTATATCTCTTTCTAGCTCGTAAATGCATGATTATTGTTACAACTATTACTATCAGCCCACCAAATAAACCACCAAAGAAATATCCAAACATTGCACCCATCTCTTTAAATATTGCACCTGTTATATCGGATGAAACATTAAGAACAACATCCGGTCCTTCATTTTCAACATATTCTGCTATTACAAGAATTTCAGTTGGTTCAGTAATATCAAACTCGAACATTGATGTTCCTGACCTGCCATTCATTGTATAGGTTGAACTCATTAATGTTGATCCAATATCAATTTTTTCTTCCGTTTTAGCATCTATCACTAATACTCCGAGCCCCGATACATCTGCATTACCTGTAGAATATATCTTCCCATCAATTGTAGATTGATGCTCATAGTAAATCATATACTTACCAGGTTCTGCAATATTAATCTTTTCTTCTCCAGGAACTACAAATCTAGTTGAATCTTTATCAATCTGGGTTACCATACTAATAATACTAACGACAAGCATTACTGCTCCTGCAATTATAATTGCTCCACCCATAATATAAAATATTATATACTTAAAATTACGCATAAATTCAAACCTTTCTTTAAACAGAATTTCATCTAATGGTTGCTGTTGGGGAAGCCCGTGAGCTTACAGGCTCTGCT
>JAQICP010000011.1 GCA_027858555.1 Vallitaleaceae bacterium | reverse complement strand
AGCTGTTCTTGGAGTAGCATCACCGTTAGCATCAATAACAATCTCTACCTCTTCTGAGGATGCATATCCTTGATCTTGCAAGTCTCCTTCTGGATGAAGAACAACATAATAAGTTCCTTCCTTAAGTCCTCCCACTTGATAATAGAAGTTACTCATGTTGTTATCTACTTTTCTAGAATCCGTAATATAGTTCCTATTATCATCAAGTACTTCTACCCAATAATTATAATCTGTAAAAGGCGTACCTGCTTCTAGGAATACTTCACCAGATAATTGCATTGGCCCAAAGGACATATCACGTCCACCTGTTATGGTATCTCCTGATATCGTCACTGCAATGCTTTCACCAAAACTATCTGTCCATGATTCTAAACTAATCTCATAGGTACCATCTGCTTTGGTTATATACATAGAGCCATTTGGTTTTATTCTTGCATGTCCACACCAATCTCTATTGCCATTATTGTCTATGATTCTTGAAATACCTACAAATCCTTCATTGGTTAGATTGCCACTGGCATCATAGACATCGCCTATTTTTATACCCTCGTTTAGGTTTAATACGATTTCGTTATCAAGAGGCGTGTCGCCTGCCTCATTGTAGGCAACACCACCAATGATCTTAAAAACAAACCCATCTGATAAACCATAGGTATCTTGTTCACTTGATGACATGTATACTTGATACTCACCATCATCTGCTTGAGTCAATACAAACTTACCCTCTATAACGTCAAACTGTGAAGTTGTATTCTCAGTTCTATGACTAAAGGCTGCTTCAACATCTTGAATAACCGTCGTATCTGTTGGGTCTTTTGTTACAATTGATAAGATACTCTGTGAGTTATCTTCAAAGAAATAATCGCCACGTCCATCTTCACCACCGTCATGATAGATTGTGATTGAACACCATTTATTGCCTTCGAATTCAGTTATTGGAATACTGATTATAAGACCATTAACAGAATCTGCATTAGTCATTACATCAACACTAAACCCATTGTCAGGTATTGCATCAAATAACGTTGGTCCATTAGATTCATCAATCTTAACACCCGTTACATAATCAGTCGCTAAATCATCATTATACATCTTAATATAGTAATTCGTATCATCTGCTGTTACTTCCCACAAATAATCATCATTGGTAGCCGTTGTGTAATACTCGTTACCATTGCCTCTAACTAAAGTACCATTAAACTCGAAGTAGCTTGGCACAGCACCTTCATCAAGTGTGGTTTTCATTAATACATCGTGGAAGCGTTCATCGAATACTTCTATACTTCCACTACCTACTGGTTCGTCGTTGGCATTATATACTGTCACATCACCTGTTGCAGTTTGATCATATATGAAGTATAATTTGTGCCAGATTTCTCCATCGACACTACCAATATAATTGCTACCTTCTATGATGCTTGCATCAGTTGCATATACTATGGTATCTACAGATTTGCTAGGATTAGCACTATTATCTGTTATACGCAAAATATATGAATCCCCTGCTGTTAAAGCTTCGCTTAACTCCAAGCGTGTACTATATTTATAATAGTCACCGTCATTAAATAAATCACGATGCTCATTTGTATTATAAGTCAACACCACTGGTGTTCCTTCATTAGGATCATCGAAAGGTATTAGTTGTACACTTATATCATCAACTGAGCTTGTATTCAGATTCCTTAGTCCTACATTTATCTCAATGTGATCCCAATATGTTGGTAGATATTCCCATTCGTTATATACAATCTCTATTGGATTACTAACTACTTTATCTGTTATAGAAATGTCTTGTGTCAAAGTGCCATCAACAAAATCTTCAGTTGAGAATTGAATAGCATTTGAGTTATCATAGTTTTCATCTGAATAAATAGCAAAAACAGAATTAGATCCTTGATCCAATTCAAAAATATCAATACTATAAGCGCCATCTACTACATTATACTGTTGTCCATCTAACTCAACTATTACGCCCATCTCATTAGTAACAGGCGTAACGCTATCAGGCAAAAACACACTTCCTGATAATATAGGCGTTTTAAAGACTGCATCTATATCATTGGTGACATCTTCGCTCAAATCTATGTCAAATAGATCTGAATCCATTATTGAATATGAAGTGTCTTCGCTTCTAAGTATTCCATAATACATCTGTTTA
>JAQICP010000534.1 GCA_027858555.1 Vallitaleaceae bacterium | reverse complement strand
GTATATGTATATATAAGAAAGGAGATTCAATGACTCAACTTATCAATATATATAAATTATTATCTGATGAAATACGTTTACGTATGATGCTTTTACTCTATCAAGAGAATTTATGTGTTTGTCAATTAGCTGGTATTATAGATGTACCACAGCCTAGAATTTCAAAACATCTTTCAAAGTTAAGAGATCTAAACTTAGTTAAGGAAAGTGCGCAATTTCATGTTCATATTGCAATGGAGACATAATCAATGAATAATAAAAATAAACTAATACTCCTTTTGGGGTTAATGGCCTTTCTAGCTAACGGAGACAACTAAGCTGCCGCGCCGTTAATCATTAATATTTCAAAAGACTTGAATATATCTATAAGTACAGCTGCTTTGTCAGTAACTGCCTATATGTTATCTTTTGGTATATTCACATTAATGTTTAGCCCTTTATCTGATAGCTTCGGAAAAGTGAAGGTAATCAATATCGCAGCCTTTGGTACAGCAATTTTGAGTATGCTTGGTGCTTTTGCTGCAGGTATATTCACTATCACAATGGCTTTAGTAGGACAAATTTTTGACGACCAGCAACGACATAAAGCATTAGGCAAAGTTATGGGACTTATGTTTTTAGGTGGTGCTACAGCTACAGCTATTGGTGGTGCCTTGCTTATCTAGGCTCCTGGAGAATCGTATATCTTGTATATGGCATTAGCGAGTTAATTTTAGCTTTATGCGTTTAGTTTTTACTATCTTTTTTGTTGGGTTTTCTGTCTTTGGAACTTTCACCTATTCAGGCACCTTATTACAAGAGATTACATGTTCTAATTTACTAGTAGTTGGTTTAATTCTATCTCTATTTGGATTAGGAACTGTTTTCGGAGGACGGATTGCACCGAAATTAAAGAAACATTTAAAGAACAAATTTTTGATTTTAGCAGGTTCACTCGGATTTTCATCACTTCTTACCCTTGGAACGGTTAATCAGTTATTCTTGTTATGCTTAAGTCTTTTTGGGTTTGGTTTAGCCTTTATATTCATGCAATCAACCTTAATATCAACAGCTCAGGAAAAGTTACCAAAACTCAGAGGTACGACCATGTCTTTAGCTTCTTTTAACATGTTTGTAGGCGGCGCTATTGGTACTAGTATTAACGGATACATTATGAAAAGCTATGGAACTGCACAGATTTTCATAAATGCTTCATTCATTATGTTGATTATTGGTATCGTCTCTGCCGTATTTATAGCAGATTTCGATCGTCGTAAACAACAAAACTTTTGCAAAACATCTTGTAAGCCTTGGGAAAACAGCATATGCTATCATGGCTCGGAATGCGTGTTGTGAAGTACCAGATCGTGTGACACCGCATATGTTTAGGCACAGTCGTGCACCACACCTGTACCGCAACGGCGTCCCGCTCCCACTTATATCTGAATGGCTTGGACATTCCAGCATTGAAACAACACTAATTTATGCTTATGCTGACACCGAAATGAAAAAGGAAGCTATAGAAAAAGCAACTAGTAAGAATCATCCTATTCGTAACAGAGAGCGTTTTGATGTATCTGAACTGGATGATGACACAATCAAAAAACTCTATGGACTGAAGTAATTAGCCCCAAAGGTTATTCCGATGTTTTACAAAAGCATTCCAATGAAATCAGGCAACAGATATAAATATCGGAATAATTATTTTATCGGAATAATCTGTTGTCCACTTCTAGTTAATTGCAGGTGTAGAGAATTGTCGCATGTAGCTTGAAAAAATAGTCTGATAACTAAGTAAAAGGAAAACAACTAACAATTGTAATATGCGACTATTAGTGTTGATCCTTAATATTGACATAGCATCAATTATAGATTGTCTCGATATACGATCTTGAAAAATTGTTTTGGGGTTATACCGTATTCATTTTTAAATGCTCTGAAAAAATTGGAATAATCACCAAAACCACATGAAGCATAAACTTCAGTAATTGGAATTCCTGTTAGAATTAGTTCTTTTGCAAAAATCAACTTCTTCTGAATGATAAATTTATGGATAGTGGTTCCCGAATGCTTTTTAAATTCCCGAAGAAGGTGATATTTGCTGATAAAAAATTGACTGGATAAATCATCTATATGTATTTCATCTTCAAGATGATTATTGATATAGTTAATAACATTATCGATAAGATTACTTTTGCTAATCTCAATTTCGATTTTTCTATTGTTATAAAACAATAATGTATTAATA
>JAQICP010000516.1 GCA_027858555.1 Vallitaleaceae bacterium | reverse complement strand
CAACAATATCAACGCTACTCGGCAAATAATTTTCTAGGAACAGATCCAATTCAGTGTTCATGACAATTTCATTTAATATGATGTCATTTATTACAATATTATCAATACCTTGAATGGCAGTTTCTTTTCCTTTAATCACAACTTTATTTCTACTTAATAAGGTACTAATCAGTCTGTATTCCTCCGGCACCTTACCAATAGGCGTGAATACTATACCAACCTCTTTGGTCATCTCAACGGGCACTGTGATAGAAACCTCACTGATATTAGTGGTGATTTTACTAACTGGGTTGTTCTGTGAGTCTAATAAATCAGGTGCATAATAAAGGGTGACATCTTTCTTTGCTTGGGCAATAGGTATTGGCACTATCACACTTGATATTAAGGCAACTTGAGATTCTGGACCCGTTACTTGTATGACATTAGGCGTTATAATAGGGTCAAGTGCTATATACCCTTCCGCAACTTCACCTTCAAAATAATACTGAACCTCTTTATTAGCAGATACTATATTTTCTATTTTCACCTTCATGTTAGCTGGATATATATTAATGGACTGAAAATCTATATCAACTTGGGCTTGTATATCTATGGCATTGGTTATGGACATATTCGATATATCTGCATACACATAGATATCATACGTTGTCAATTTGTCTACAATTGATTTTTTTGCTTTAACAACAACCTGGACATATTCACCTTCTTGATATTCTATAGCATAGTTATTATCTGTAATACTCTCCACATTTACTTTATCAACTGGTACATTATCAAAAGTTACTTCTCTGATTGGATCTTCGTAACTAACAACTGCCCACCAGAAGAAAAATGCTATCAATATCGATATGATTTTCCAGGTTATATTATGGGTCGCACTATCAATTATTTTTTTGAGCATTTTTTTTACGACCTTTCCAAATCTTGAACTTCTTAACATCTTCGTTCTTCTTCTGTGCATACAATAATTTATTTTTCAAGTAGTCACTATCTACATTACGGATTAGATTCCCACCAATAGCCATAGATATAAACCCTGTCTCTTCAGAAACTATAATCACCATTGCGTCAGATACTTCTGTGATACCTACAGCTGCACGATGTCTAGTACCGAGAGACTTACTCAAACTCATATTATCAGATAAAGGTAAATAACATGTTGCTGCGAGTATTCTATTGTCCCGAATGATAATGGAACCATCATGTAATGGGGTATTATGCTCAAATATATTAAGGAGCATCTGAGTACTTATAATTGCGTCGACTGGAATGCCTGTTCTTTCGTACTCATCTAGTATGACACTTTGCTCGAGTACAATGAGTGCACCAGTTTTAACTTTTGACATGTCTTCTGTTGCTTGAATAATCTCATAGATTGACTCACTTGTAATTCTATCTGTGAGTGAACTATGGTCATCTAAAAAGCTGATACTCTTGAATATGTTACGTCTTCCTAACTGCTCTAGTGCTCTTCTAAGCTCTGGTTGAAATACTATGATTACTGCTATAATGCCCACACTTAGTGTGTTTGCAAATAACCACAAGATAGTACTCAGGTTAAACATCATGGCAAATATATATATCGCAAATAGAACAACAAGCCCCTTGAATAAAGACCACGCTCTAGTGCCACGTAGCCATTTGATCAGTTGATATATAACGACAGCTATTAAGATTATCTCTATAACATCGCTTGGCTCAATTTTGGGCAGTTGATACAATATAGATTTTATGGAATTCCAAAAATCAGCTAAATTATTCATTAATGCACCTCAGTATTGACATCTAATAATATAACTAGTATAACACTTTTTTGTATTTTATATTGGTAGGGTTCGTTTTTGTAACACAATTATCATACAGCCACTTTGAATGCAAAAATGACTTTGATGTCCCTAGTGCTCTAAAATAGCCTATCGTCCTTAATCAGACTGCTGCTTATTTAATCTTTTTGATTTCTTTTTCAGCTTTGGTTACTCTTATTTTTGGTATTGCTTTTACATAATAATAGTAATCTTCATCTTCAAATTGAACTTGCTCTTTACGCATGTAATCTAAGGAGAACCGCATAAACTGAATAATCGAACAAATAATCACCGCTATTATGGTTCCAAATATAACATTGACTACTGAAATATTAACCGATAGGATAACAGATCCTATAATAAATCCTAATATGGTTCTAAGCCCACCAGCTCCAATTGCTATATACCAGATGTAATCAAACTCTAATTGACTAACTATATAAGTAATAATTACTACGAGAGAAAAAACGACTATAGTTAGAATCATGTCTCTGTCTTGCATTAAGGCATCTAGTATAAACTTATACATACTGACCAATGTGTCCGGCATATCATAAAGGGATTCTGATGTCATAGATAATAGATTTGGCAAATATATAACTGACTTATATACTAATATCCCAGTACCTATCGCAACAATAGTAGTAGGTCCAAAGAATAAACCTGCAATAATCGGAATCACATAACCTAGGTGAAATGAAAATAGGACAGGCACAAGAACCACAAAATACGCCATCTTAGGAAACAATCGCACAAATAATAAATAAATCACAATCATACCTAGAATAACAATAATTGTTGCTTCAATAAGTCCTGCTGTATATAATTGGAAACCAACAATACCCATCAAGATTACTATGAACCAACTGCCAGGTATAAAAGTTGCTCCAGCTGCGATTAGTACATTTACAAAGAAGTTGCCGAGTATATTGTTATATCCCAAATAGCTGTTCAACTTTAAGAGTGATACGAGTATGAATACGAATTTGACTACTGGATTAATATATTTTTCATAATCCTTATAATAGCCAACCAGCAGTTCTTTAACTTCTAAAATTTTTGTCATGTAGACCTCCCAATAATATAACGTATCTTTTTATTATTTTATGAATCAATTTTCTCCAACTGTTTCAACATTTTTTGATAGTTGTTAACACGATTTTCTGATTTCAAATACTCGATACGATTGTAAAATGCAGAAACCACTGTGTAAGCTAACATAAAAAACACCCATATGGTCAGATATTTGATACCAGTACCTACGAAATCAAACTCCGTAATCTTCGCCAAATTATCAATGACATTGATAGCAAAATCCCCGCCAAATAATATCAGCAGTGCTACAGTCACACCAATCTGTACGCTAAATCCCCTAAAAGATATGAAATCATTTTTAAAATAAGTCATCATTGTTTTATCAGCTTTACCTTTGTTTTGTTCATAGGCTGCTATTTTTGTCATTAATTTTACTTTTTCTTGATTTATCATATTTCACCTTTCTATTCTTCAGGGCCGAGTAACCCACCTGTAGAATAAGTATTAGACGCTTTCCAAAGAATCCACTCTTCTAGCCCTGCATCATATGTGGCTTGAATTTGTGCCCGAATAGCATCACCATCATACACCATATAATTTGGTGTTTTCAGATATGACGCTGTAAACGCTTGCAACCATGGTCTAACAATAATATCCTCATTAGTTACCAGATCCCCTAATACTTCATTCGAATCCGTCATAGAGCCATATATGATTGTATAAGGCTCTTTATCCGGATATGCGGTACCGTAAGATCCTTTTGCGTAATGTGATGGGTATACCATGGGACATATGACATCAAGGTATTCTGACATCCTATAATAATCTTGTCCAATAGTCCTCGCATCCACTTCACTGGTTATAATGGTTCCAAAAACATCAGCTGATATCTTGATATCATATGGCGCAAGTTCAGTTGAGGCATACTCAAGGAATGATACTATAATATCTTTTCTTGTAACATCTGGATCGATATCACCGAAATCAGCATTGTTAAGACTTGACGTTGCTTCAAACCGAATATAATCAAATTGTACTTCTTTGAATCCAGCTTCAGCAGCAGCTTTAGCTATATCAACAATATATATCCATGCATCCATGGAATAGGGGTTCATCCAAGATACACCATGGTATTTAAATAAACTACCATCTTGATTCTTTATGGCGTAATCTGTTAGCTTACTAGAAAGGTAGGGGTCTTTAAAGGCGACGATTCTTGCGATTGGATAGATATCATGAGCATATAAGTCATCCATCACTGCAGTGATATCTCTCATGTGCCCCCGTTCTGAACCTATCTCATCAGCTACCGCAATATCTGTGTCAAACAAAATAAAACCATCATCATTCTTAACATCTATAACAAAGGCATTAATCTCCGTCGTATCTGCAAATTCAATCATGCTATCTCTGCTAGTCTCTGTACCCGCCGTATAGCCTGATAGATATATACCTTTGATAGGTGTATAGGCTACTTCATATTCTATAGCGTTATAACTCATATAATCCGCTTCAACAATTGTGACACTATCAACTACTGGGTAACTCTTTTCTTCGACGCTTTCACTTGCATCTTCAGTAAGATTATCTGATACATTAGAACTATCCACTGAATCATCCGCTACAGCATCTATCGTATTCTCTTCTGGTGTTTTAACACAACCAGCAATAATCATTATACATATCAATATACTACTTATTATAATTGTAGCTGATTTAATCCATCTTGTATTTTTCATTTTACCACCTTGTATTTCTTAATCTCACATCGCTTTACATTATATCATATCTATTTGGTCAAATCGACATATTTTTCGGTTAATGTTGATATTTAATATCTTCGTAACGGCTTATCTTACACGGCCTCTCATAGTAAGTTGGAACAAGGTGTACTTCCAGTACACGTCTTATACTTCGATATTTCTTTCAATGTTAGGATAAGTTGTCTAGGCATGGAAAGTTCCTGCGTCGAACTTTACTATTATCTAACAAAGAGGCTCCTCATTGTTAGAACCAACATGCTTCAGTTAATCAGACTCTTTGTTCCTGTGCATCAGTCTTTGTAAAAATTTTTCATGCAAAATTCAGCGCATACATTCAGCTTTTTTATTTTATAAGAAAGAAAACTTTCCTATAAAATAAAAAATAACCGACACCTGTATTTCAAGTGCCGGTTGATATTTTTATGATTTATTTTTCATTGTTGGAAAATTATTTTTAAAAATTAATATCTCTATATAATACTGTATAACTATGTCATCAGGTAGTCGTAAATTTGGTCCAAACCGTAACTTTAAATAAATCTTTACAATCAGTCGTAAGTCCGTCGTAAGCTGGTCGTAAATAGATGTAATTCATCATCTTTACTTTCACACCATCTTTAACTTACCATAGTCTTAGAAGTGATTTGTTAGGTTGACCATTTGGTCACGTTTTAATTCTTTTGTCGCTGTGGTGTAAATATTAAGCGTTGTTTCTGCATCTTTATGTCCTAAGATTTCTTGCATAGCTTTAATATTCACATC
>JAQICP010000489.1 GCA_027858555.1 Vallitaleaceae bacterium | reverse complement strand
AAGCTTACAATAAAACCACCAGTAGGTCCTATAAAATAGACCCATCCCGAATTACCGTTAGCAAATACCGGCAGTCCAACTAGCCCTAATAAAATGTATGTGATCTGTGATAACAGACCAATTTTTTTCCCGACTAATGCACCCACTGTTAAAACAATCAGCACTTGTAATGTAAAAGGTACCACAGATATCGGTATAGCTAGAAATGCAGACACACATGTAAGGGCTGCAAATAACGCCGCTAGAATTAATTCTTTCAATTGAATATCAAGTCGTTTCATTAGAACCTCCATATAAACTAATTTTAGATAATTATAAGCTGACAAGTCCTTAATGTCAACCCTTTGATTTAATTTGGTTTACATTACCAGGGTCCACTTAAATGATAACCATTATCGCGGTATCGCTTTCACAACTCACATTGACGAAGCGTAAATCCATATGATATAATATACATGTAATAGTTCTGGCTAGATAGGGGATGTCAGGAGGCAGTTGTGAAAAAGGATGAACATTTAAAATTGAATGGTACTAATGTAGAAGACAAAAGCAAAACTGCAACAGACCCTAGGCGTAAACAAACTGATAAATTACAAGACATAGATTCTGTAAGTAAAGCAACTATTATAACTTATATATTGTCATAAACTACAACTAAATAAAACTACCTATTTTAATGATAGGTAGTTTTTTGTTGTTTTTTTATAATTTCATATCGACTAATTGACCGGTTGGTGCCTGAACTGGCACACTTGTTGTAGTTCTTGTAACACCGCCTGCTGCATAAGAAACACCACATTCTGGGCAATTGCTCATATGTATGGAAACGGATTGGCTGATGACATTACCACCTTCTGAACTAGCTTTGTTTTGTTCTCTACCTACATGCTCCATCTCATGACCAACAACAGCTTGAACCGATTGGCTTGCGCCCACATGAGTAGGTGTTTTAAAAGAAACGCCTGGGTCATTAGAGCCGTCCACATAAGTTCTAGAGGCACAGGTTGCGCACTCTATTATACCCATCCTCTTCAGCGTTTTTTCATCATAAGTCTTTAAGAGCTCATTAATTCTCGCTTCTTCCCCTGTGACAAATTTTGCACTGGATGGTTGTTGGCTAAACCCTGTTTGTTCTGGTACTCCAGTTCTATTACCCTGCCTAGTAGGCGGAACTGGTTTATTGGAAACACCATCATTATTCACATTCCCTTGTTTTAAAGGGCTGAGTTGTTGATAGGCATTATTAATACTATGATAGTTATTAGAGCCATTAACCATTATTTCACCTTCTTATAAATCCACCTATATTATAGCATATTATTCAGTAAAATGAAGGCTAACTTTCATCTATACAATGTCTTCTCTTACATGCTCACCAAGAAAACTTACCGCTAACATACCCACGCCCACATGAGTTGCTATGGTTTGGCTTAATTTTGTAATGATTATTTCTTGCGGTTTATATTTTCCTAATATAGCTCTAGCTAATTTCTCCGCATCTTCTATACAGTCTGCATGACCAATCATAACGACTTTTGGTACAGCTTGTCCGATATGTTGTTCTAACTTGGATACTAGAAAATTGATTGATTTATTACGACCTCTTATCTTAGTATAAGCTTCTAATTTACCATTATGTCGAACTGTAAGTATTGGCTTAACTTTAAGTGCCGTACCAATGATAGCCATAGCAGGTGGAATTCTACCACCTTTTTTTAGGTGATCCAAGTCATCAATGGCAAACCAATGATTAATCTTTAATTTACTGTCTTCAATCCACTGTGCCAAAATATCATATTCTATGCCCTCATTTATTTTTTCAATAGTTAAATACACTAGCATACCCAGGCCAATGCTGCCAGCCAAAGTATCAACTACTTTAATCTTAGCATCTGGATATTGTTCTTTTATATTGTGCATTGCTAGTATGGCGCTATTGATGGTATTGCTAAGTCCTGACGAAAGACCTATGCATATGATATCATCACCTTTGTTGATAGCCTTAGTATATGCCTCTTCATAGGTCATTGGATTGATTTGTGAAGTTGATGGAAATGTCCCCTCTCTCATCTGCTTATAGAAAAAATCATGTGTGAATGTCTCCCCTAAATCATCGATATACCCAACGCCATCTAATTCTATGGGCATTCCTAAAACCGTTAGTTTGCTGGTATTGGCTTTTGCATAATCAAGTGCTAAATCACAACTGGTATCTGTAATAATATGTATCCCCATATATGCCTCCTATAACTTCTATATGCCTATTCTATATGATAAATAGTGCATTGTCTAGACAGATCATGACAGACTGGTCATATTCATAGAATGATAATGTATAAACTATACCTAACTCAAACTTTACTATTAAAAGGTATTGTTATATAATAGGGTGAATCTGAAAGGAGTGATATATATGTTAACTGATCAATTAAGCTTTCATCTGCAAAATGCATTTGTAGAAGCAGGCTACGCGGCATCTTACGGGGTTGTGGTGAAATCCAACAGACCTGATCTATGTCAATTTCAATGTAACGGTGCCATGATTGCTGCAAAAGCTTATAGTAAAGCACCTTTCATGATATGTGATGAAGTCATTGCTGTCCTTCGCAATATTGCGGGCATTAAAAAAATAGTAAAACACATAGAAACTGTCAAACCTGGATTCATCAACATTATACTAACTGATGAATACCTTGTGAGCTATATAAATGAATGTGCAGGTGATGAACTCCTGGGTGTTAAGATTACTGACACACCAAAAACACTCGTTATGGATTATGGTGGACCTAATATCGCTAAGCCATTACATGTTGGCCATCTACGTACTGCCATCATTGGGGAAGCGCTCAAACGTGCCCTGCGTTTCATAGGACATAATGTGATTGCAGATGTCCATATTGGTGATTGGGGTTTACAGATGGGTATGATCATATCTGAATTTTCTCTAACAATGCCTGAGCTACCTTAATTTGATAGTAATTTTAGTGGTGATTATCCAAGTGAACCACCTTTTACACTAAATGATCTGGAGGAAGTCTATCCACGTGTTAGTGTGGCTTGTAAGGCAGACCCTGAACGTATGGAATT
>JAQICP010000450.1 GCA_027858555.1 Vallitaleaceae bacterium | reverse complement strand
TAAGCGTGCTTGATCATCAAATCATCTATCATTAATAAATCAATGGTCTCATTGTATGTAAACTTGTACTGTGAAAACTTAAGTAATAGTTGTACCGGCATATAAGCTACACCATCACCAAAACTGATAATCGGCAAACTAAGAGTGAGTGGCTCATTATTAACAAAATAAGTCAGCTCATCTGTTTTCATCCTAATAACTTCATCTCGCGTGGTATAAGTCAGGGTTTGTTCATTGTCATCCCAGTAGAAATGATCGTTCAGTTTATCAATAACGAATTCAACTGGTAAATAGATCTCTTCATCGACAATTTTGGGTTCGTTTTCTAGATCAAGTATCTCACCTTCATATATAACATACATATAATCTTCTGATATGCCAGGTAAAACATCATCTATAATAGCTTTCTCAAAATTAGGCAAAGTTATTAAGAACGATTGATAAAGATTACTAATCCAAAATACTATTAAAACTAGTATGGTTGCTAGTAATACTGATTTTATGGCAAAAATAATTGTTTTTTTATTCATATATACTCCTACTCTATTAAAACTTCCTTTGTATTTAGTGTAACTTCATTCATTAGTCAACATTCTATCACAAAAACATATCTTATTCTTTAAGAAATGATTAACAATCAATACAACGGTAGATTAATATGTACGGAAAAACCTTCACCATCAGGTGAACCACATGAAAAGTAACCACTTAGCTCAGAAACGCGATTCTCCATGTACTTTAACCCATTACCCTTTTCGAAGTAATCAGCCCCAAGGCCATTGTCGACAATCATAATGTCTACTTGAGATTCATCAAATCTAAGTGCTATGGTTATTAATTTTGCTCTACCATGTCTTATGGCATTAGTTAAGCCTTCTTGGCATATATGATACACCGCATCGAAATAGTGGCTTGGCATTGGCATACTGCTGCCTCTTGTAATCAGATCAACTGTTGTACCTGTTTTCTCGATTGAACTAGCCATTATCTTAATATCATCAATAAGCTTCTCGCCTGTCATCTCCATATCATGAGGATTTGATAAACTTTTCTTCAAATTATTGAGATTATATCTTGCTGTGGTCATGGCCATCTCAAGTTTTTCTCTAGCTATAGGCTTTTCATCGACTAAAACTATCTTACTCGCTTCAATCAAAGATAATACAACTGTTAATGAATGCCCCATTATATCATGTACTTCTTTTGAAATACGATTTCTTTCCTTTGCCAGTGCTAATTTTTTACGCACTGATAATTCTTCAGATAGGCTACTATTAATCTTTTGAAGGGTCATGTTTTGATCTTCCAGTTTTTCTATGGCTTTCTTATAACGGTCAATACCAAGTACCCTGATAATGACTTTACCTTTACCAAGCTCGGCTTTTTGAACATTAAGCATATAATGCCTTACAACATCATCCTTAATGACACCAAGTTCCATTTCCATTTCAATATGATCACTGTGTAAAAAATCCATTAGTGTCTTCCTGGTTTCTTCTTCATCTGTCACCACATGTTTTAAGGCTTCCAAGTAGTCTTCAATAGTCATATTCTCATAAAGATTAACTGTAATTGGTATAGTCTTAAATACAATACTATTAATACTTTCAACCTGTAAATTATGGTCAAACACAATAATACCTTCTTGCATGTGCTCATATACGTCGTATCTTGCAAGACTGCGTACATCTAAAAATTGATATTTGTACGCAAGATAACCAAATATTAAAAATGTTAGATTAAATGTAATAGGTGTTAAGTCGTATCGTGTAGGCATTATATTAAGAACTTCTAGAACATTGAATAGAAACGGTATCCCAAGTCCAATGAAATATAGGAATTTGGTTGAACCAAGATAGACCAATACTTTTTTACTAAAGCCTACAAACATATAGTAGAAACCAATTGTTATGAGTGTGTAGGAAAACACAGTATGAAAATAAAAAACAGGTCCCTTTGTAACTTCTAGCAAGCTGAATTTAATAAAAAACAAATGATGCCAAGGGTTATTAAGTACAATCGCAAAATTGATAGCAGAAATAGAAAATATGATATACCTGATTGCTAAGTTTAGCTTATAACCCTTGCAGTAATAATAGGCAAAGTTAATATACGTTGCTCCTAAAAAGCAAATACAAAGATATTGAAGAACCGTAAATACCCAACCAATATCCACCGTTGGTGATATGATTCTAAGCAGTTTGGTAACAAGCCACGCTAATTGAAGCATTTGCAACACAATAAAACTGTTAAAAAGCGATGACTTTTTAGCCTTAATTGTGAAATAGGTATACATCCATATAGAAATACCTGCTGAAACTACAAACGCCACAAGGATACCTGTTAGGGACTGATCAATCATATGTCCTCCTATATAATATTCTCTTTGATTGCAAAAACAACCAGTTGTGTTCTATCTTTTAAATCAATTTTTGTGAGTAGCCTTGATACCTTGTTCTTAATAGTGCCTTCAGTAAAACTAAGTTCTTCTCCAATTTCACGATTGCTCTTACCGTCTGCTAATAGTTTGATAATCTCTATATCTGAATCCGTTAATTGGAATTGTCCAATTATATACTCTGAATGATTTTTTTCTTTGGTATCAATTGTGAGCCTGTGTTTGATAATGTCAGCTACATGCCTATGCATGATATACAGGCCTGCATGGGCACCTTTTACTGCCATGATTAGAACTTCTGGTTTTATATCCTTAACTATGTAGCCATCGGCCCCAATAGAAATGGATTCTAAGATACGTTCCTCATCTTCAAAGGTTGTCAAAATTACAACTTTGATATTTGGGTAGCGCTTTTTTAGTTTTTTTGTGGCTTCCATCCCACCCATTTCAGGCATTCTGAGATCCATTAAGACCACATCCGGTTGGTTTGCCTCAGCACATGCGAGCGCTTCTCTCCCATTCTGCCCACCATCATAACCTTCGATGGTCTCATCTTGTTTTAACATAAATAACAGCGTTTCTTTTAACAAGGTTTGATCATCAACAACCATTACTTTAATCATATACTCACCTCTTTAGTTTACTCTTTATACCTAGCAATAGATGTCCTTATTTCTTCAAGAGCTAAACGTGCTCTACCAGTTGTATCTTCCAAAACCTTCATAATAATACTGTCTGCATGATTTTTATCTATCATCAGAACAGCTAGTTCAATTAATGCTAGCACCTCCGTCATGGAATGACCTAATGTATCATTAATTTCATCCATCAACTGCTTTCTTTCTTCTTCGACATACAGTTGATTGACATTTTTCATATGAGATCCCAATTGACTGTTCGCTCTCATGAGTACCCTGTTTTTTTCTTCAATAGCTTGATACAGCGCCTGTATCTCTGTAATATCGTGAAATGTAACCATCATGCCAATATTTCTTTTTTTATGGTCTTGTACAATGGACACATTATAATTAAATCGATATAGTTGTGCATGCTTGACAATTTCCATTTCACCCAAGTATGTCTCATCGGATTTTCTAGCAACCGCAGTCATAATGTTATCAATAATTGTTTTATCAGTAATGATATCATAAAATTGATGCAATAAATCATCCAGGGTTTCACAATCATTAATATCAAAGAGTTGATTAAAAAACAAACTATTATAATCGATAATGTTATTGTTATTGTCTACAATTACAATGCCATCTTTCATATGATCTATAACGTACTCCAGCAATTTTGGTGCGTCATCTATTAATTGGAACTGTATACCTGCAAAATGAATACCAATAAATAAAATGGGTAATACAATAATTATTGCAAATGGGTCCTCTCCTGCTACATAAAACATGACAATCGCCATAATTGA
>JAQICP010000436.1 GCA_027858555.1 Vallitaleaceae bacterium | reverse complement strand
CCTAAAGGATATCTTTTTTTGAAATGGCCGTTTTGACTTGAACTTGTTCTAATCGACCCAGTTTTCCTGTTAAACTATTGATGTCATTTAGATCACCAACGACTGTTAAAGTGACTATTGTGATGTCATCATCAATCAGTGGTAAGCCCATACGCCCTCTAATTAAGGATCTGTAAGAAACAACGATATCATTGAACGCATGCTGGGACGCAGTTGGGTTTTCTAATATGGCACTGATTACAGCTACTTTTTTCATATAATTCACCTCATCATTCTCGTGATAACTTAAGACTTAATCATACAAGCCTACCGCAATTTAATATAGCTAAGAACTAACGTACTTCCAGTACGCGTTTACCAATAGGAAAATTGTTCTTTAAGAATAAGTGCTAGTTTTCCATGAGAACTTTCCTAAAATACAAAAAAAACTTCCCATAAGAAAGTTAACATACATAATTAGACCTGCCTGGTCTATGAATAACTTCCTGTCGATTAAGTCGTAACTACATCGTAAGGGTGCTACATATATATTAGAAACGGGCAAGTTAGACTCGCTCGAATCACTTGTTAAGATTTTAACACAAAGAAAGGTGAAATGCAATCAGTTTTCTATTAGATTATTAATTTATACCTGTTATATTATAATTTTCATTTAAACTACTACATCCAAAGTGTGGAGATCAGTTGTTTTTTTGCATTTTCATTGCAACACACCCTATTTTTGTAAGCTGAGCATAATCGTAAAGGTTGTCTTCACTGTACAATTTTTTCTTTTAATTGTCACTTACTTGTCACATTCGAATCATACAATTACATTATCAGATAAAGCAAACACATGAGTTGCATATCAAAATATGAAAGTGAGGAACAAAAAATGAAAAAATTAATAATAACAACCGTCGTATTAGCTACAATTATTCTAAGTACTTTAAGTGTATCAGCAACAGAGGTGGATACTGATTTTGTATCACATATGGACTTGGATACTTATCTTAGTATAAGAACTGAGCAGATACAAAATGCTTATGACAATCAATTGATTACAGAAGCTGAATACAATGAACTTTTAGCTCATATTCAAGAAGTTGCTTTAGAAGGGACTTTTGGTAGTGGCCCAAGCTTTGGTATAAAAGGTGATGGCAATGCGGTATGTATTCTTGGTGAAGATAGTACCCTAGGTATTTTTAGAAGCGAAAGTGCTGGCATGAGAACAGGTTCAGGTAACGGCGTAAGTATTCAATCTCAAGATGGACTAGGTATTGGTAATGGGAACAAAGGTCAAGTAAGAGGTGGTGGACGTGGTTTGGCAGGTCAAAGAAACTTAGAAGATTGTCTACTTGTTGATTAATGTAAGGACATAAAAGGTGGCTCACATTGTGGGCTAACTTTTATGATCTATTATAGATTAAACACCATCAATATAGTTAGATATATATGATATGCGCCCCTTGAAGTAAACGGTTATATAAACTGTTTTCTATGAGGAGGCGTATATTTTTATGGATAAAAGCAAGAAGTTCAATTGATATTAAACAGGGTATGGTTTTTTTTGGAAAAGTTAAATATTTTATATGCATTATCCCAAATAAAGTGTTTTAGAAAAGAACCAAATAAAATATTTCGAAAAGTGGTTGACATCTGAACTATATAAGCTATAATATACATAACCAACAAAACAGATATGTTTTATATGAAATAGGAGGATTACTATGATAGCTAACAATTTAACGCAATTGATAGGGAATACACGATTACTCGAGGTAGAGCGTTTTAATAAAAAAAGAAACAATAAAGGCAGAGTCATCGCTAAACTTGAATATTTTAACCCAGGCGGTTCTGTAAAAGACCGTATTGGTTTTGCAATGATTAAAGATGCTGAAGACAGAGGCATACTTAAAGAAGGTTCAGTCATTATTGAGGCAACTAGTGGGAACACTGGCATCGCCTTAGCTTATGTAGGAGCGGCAAAAGGTTATAGGGTCATATTAACCATGCCAGATAGTATGAGTATTGAAAGAAGAAACTTACTAAAAGCACTAGGTGCAGAACTTCATCTTACACCTGCATCAGGTGGTATGAAGGCTGCCATTGCAAAAGCTGATGAGCTAGCTGAAGATATACCGAATTCATATGTTCCATGGCAATTCGAAAACCCTGCTAATCCTGAGATTCACAGAAAAACAACAGCAGAGGAAATATGGCGCGACACAGATGGAAAAGTTGATATTTTTGTTGCAGGAATTGGTACTGGTGGTACAATTACAGGTACAGGTGAAGCACTGAAAGCTAAGAATCCTAATATCAAAGTGATTGCAGTAGAGCCTAGTGGTTCCCCAGTATTATCTGGTGGAAGCCCTGGTCCGCATAAGATTCAAGGCATCGGTGCTGGTTTTGTTCCTACTGTACTTAATACGGCTATATTCGATGAAGTTATAACTGTAGAGAATGAAGATGCATTTGCAGCAGCCAAAGAACTGGCAAGTACTGAAGGACTCATAGTGGGTATCTCATCTGGAGCAGCTATTCACGCCGCTTCAGTAATCGCATCAAGAGAAGAGAATGCAGGCAAGATTATTGTTGTTATATTACCAGACACAGGGGAAAGATACTTGTCTACCACATTATTTGCTGAGTAGTATAAGGGCAAGTTCCATAGAAATTACTATGTATTATAGTTATTAATAATGATAGGGATACTAAAATATACGATTTATTTAAGGAGATTATATTATGAGTGAAAACAAATGGCGTTTTGAGACACAACAATTACATGCAGGGCAGCAAGTTGATCCAACTACCGGTTCAAGGGCAGTACCAATCTATCAGACGACTTCATATGTGTTCAATAGTGCAGAACATGCTGAGAATTTATTTGCCTTAAAAGAAGCTGGTAATATCTATACAAGAATCATGAATCCAACCAGTGATGTGTTGGAACAAAGAATTGCAGCCCTTGAAGGTGGCGTAGCTGGTCTTGCTGTAGCATCAGGTTCTGCGGCTATTACCTATTCTGTTCTTAATGTGGCAAGTGTAGGGGATGAGTTAGTTGCAGCTAGTACATTATATGGCGGTACTTTCAATCTTTTTAAGACAACACTTCCTAAGTTTGGCATCAATACAACTTTTGTTGATCCTGATGATCCTGCTAATTTTGAAGCGGCAATTACTGAGAAAACAAAAGCAATATTTATTGAATCACTGGGTAACCCAGGTATCAATATTATCGATATAAAGGCAGTTGCTGACATCGCCCATAAGCACGGCATCCCACTAATTGTGGACAATACTTTTGGCACACCTTATCTCATTAGACCTATTGAATATGGTGCGGATATTGTGGTCCATTCAGCTACTAAGTTTATTGGTGGGCATGGTACTTCTATAGGTGGTTTAATAGTTGACGCAGGTAAGTTTGATTATGCGGCGGGTGGTAAGTTTCCTGATTTTACAAAGCCTGATGATAGTTATCATGGCGTTGTTTATTCAGAACTTGGGGCTATCGCTTATATATTAAAAGCTAGAGTTCAGTTGCTTAGAGATACAGGCGCTGCAATCAGTCCATTTAACTCATTCCTATTGTTACAAGGACTTGAAACCTTGTCACTGAGAGTTGAAAGACATGTTGAAAATACTAAGAAGATTACGGCATTCCTAGAAAATCATCCAAATGTGGAATCTGTTAACTATCCAAGCCTGCCAAGTTCTAAATATTATGAGCTATCTAAAAAGTATTTTGAAAAAGGTACGGGTTCTATCTTTACATTTACAATTAAAGGTGCAGGTAAAAAAGAAGCTCAAGCTTTCATTAATAAGTTAGAACTATTCTCACACCTTGCCAATGTAGCTGATGCCAAATCTTTGGTTATTCATCCAGCAAGTACGACACATGCACAGCTTTCAAGTGAGGATTTAGTATTAGCTGGCATAAGCGAAGGTACCATTAGATTATCAGTTGGTATCGAGAATGTGGCAGATCTGATTGCTGATCTTGAACAAGCACTAGCGTAATAGCATTAGCTAAAATAATGAATTAAACAATAAGTTGATAAGCACATCATTCCTATGAGTTGAACTAGTGGATGATGTGCTTTTATGATATATTAAAGGTATAAAAAAGATAGGAGGGCATATGGAGATTTTAATAAAAATAATAATCGATGCAGGTATGATCGTAGGTATATTTAGCGGGATTGTGATAATTAAACTTAGTGCTAAGAAAAAAGCCCATAGTGTTTTTTTGGTTGTCCTACTGATGGCACTCTCCTTTTCTATCTTACACACTACTTACATCAGGTCTTATGTTGAAAGCGCAGTTGGTAACAGTCGCCTAGGGTATGAACCTACCATATTGTTATTTGGACCACTGCTGTATCTATATATTCCAGCTATACATACGAAAGCCATCAGTTTTAAACGGGTCATGAAGCACGCAGCTTTATTCTTTGAATTTTTTGCATTGATGGTTATACTGAATGTCTTGCATAAAAGCGATATCTCTTTAGAGGTAGCGAGAAATATAGATTTTTGTTTATGGGCGATTTCACTTTTACAGTTAGGATTCTATATACATTATATAAAAGGAAAAATACGTGTGTATGAGAATAATATTTTTGAGGAATTCTCGAATACAACGAATAAGTCCTTGAGTTGGGTTAATTACTATCTATACATTTTTATGGGGATTGTTATTCTGATCATTACATTTCATAGTATTGGTATTATACATAATCTACCAATCAGCTATGAGTCGTTCTATGCGCTCATCATTTCTTTGTCAGTATTCATAATTGGTTATAGAGGTATTACGCAAAAGCCAGTGGTGTTATCATTTGAAGCAGCCCATACCATATTAACAGAGGGTGATGAGATCCTTACACTTAAGATACAGCTAGAAGCGTATATGGCTAAAAACAAACCTTATCTGAATTCTGAAATAACCTTATCAGACTTGTCAGCTAAATTAATCATGAATCGTAATGAGTTATCATCCCTAATTAATCAACATTTTGGTATCAATTTTTCAGCCTATATTAATAAATATAGAGTTGAAGAAGCAAAAGAGCTATTAGCAAGAACAGGTAGTCTGAATGTTTTAGAAATAGGATATGAATCAGGCTTTAGTTCAAAATCTTCATTTAACGCTGCATTTAAAAAATTCACAGGCTTAACACCAAGCGAATATAGAAAAACAATATCAATATAAACGTGTGAAAAGATCATATAGGACGAAATAAACCTTCTTTTTTGAGATATTAGGATAAAGTTCGAAGCGCAGTACTTAGTGTACTGGTATTAGAACTAAACTATCATGAAAGAAGGTTATTATTATGGAAAATTATATTCAACTGAATAACGTATCAAAAGTATATGTAGCCGATTCAAAAGAATACACAGCACTTAAAGCGGTATCAATCGGCATTGATCAAGGTGAGTTTGTCATTATCAAAGGGAAATCAGGCAGTGGTAAATCAACAGTTCTGAACTTGCTCGCTGGTATTGACAAACCAACATCTGGGGACGTCATAATAGGGTCTCTGCCAATCAATCACTTATCTAATAACAAATTAGCTGATTTTAGAGGCAATCAGATTGGTGTCGTATTTCAATTTTTTCAATTGATGCCAACGCTTACAGTCCTTGAGAATGTGTTGCTTCCTATGGAACTGAGTCGTGTGATTGCAAGAAAAGATCAAAAAGCAAGAGCTACTG
Organism: Vallitaleaceae bacterium; assembly: GCA_027858555.1. Lineage (GTDB taxonomy): Bacteria > Bacillota > Clostridia > Lachnospirales > Vallitaleaceae > JAQICP01. Next base: position 2,458 of record JAQICP010000436.1, on the reverse strand, counting down.
GATTACTAGAAAAGTTAGACATAAAAGACTTGGCCAACAAATTCCCTAATGCCCTATCAGGTGGCGAAAAGCAAAGAGTAGCAATTGCTAGAGCCTTAGCCAATAATCCAGAAATCATCGTCGCTGACGAGCCAACGGGCAATCTGGATAGTACCAATTCTAAAGTTATACAAGATTTATTTATGGACTTGAATAAAGACGGAAAGACCATTATCTATGTGACACATGAAAAGGAATTCGCTATGGAAAACTCAAGGCTTATCTATCTTAAAGACGGTGAAGTAGGTGAGCTGCATGTTTAAGGTTAGTTTCAAGAAGATTCTGAGAGATTTATTTCAAGAAAAAGGGAAGCTTTTTGCAGTTGTTCTTGCTATAAGTATTGGTATTTTTTGCTTTGCACTCCTGTCAACTGCTCAAGATCTACTTAAGAAAAATCTGAGTGCTGACTATCTAGCCACCAATCCAAGGGACTTCGCTATATCTGTTATGAATATTGATGATCAATATCTAGATGATATTAGTTCTTATGATTATATTGAAGATCTAGAGGTGAGAACTAAAGTACCTGCTAGAATCATGGTAGATGATAACTATCTTGCACTTGATTTATATGTGGTTGAGGATTTTAATGATATTGTTATTAATACCTTCGGGCTGGATTCGGGGAACTTACCTATTATTAGCAATGAATTACTCATTGAACGAGATGGGAAAAAGCTTATTGATATGGAGATTGGCGATTCATTGGATGTTCGGATACCTGACTATTCTAACAGGCAGGTTACTGTTAGTGGATTTGCACATGACCCAAGTTTCGCACCTTCATCTAACGAAGGTATTATATATGGCTATATTAGTGAAGACTTTTTAGGGGAATATGGCTATGAATTAGCTTATAAGGATATCTATATTACATTAAGTGGAGATGTGAAAACTAAAGCAGATGTTGAAGCTATTTCGTTTGCACTCAAAGATGAGATGATGAGTAGAGATGTCATAGTAAGATCAGTCACTAATCTTGAGCCTAACACACATCCCAACCAGACCCAGATGAATGCCCTAATGTTTTTATTGATGATGATTGGTTCATTAGCGCTGATACTAAGTGGCTTTATCATAATTACTATGATTTCATCTATTATGGAGAAGCAATTAAGTCAGATTGGTATTCTTAAAACAATTGGTGCATCTACTAAACAGATTATAGGTATCTATATGACAACGGTGTTAATTCTGACACTTATATCAACGATTATTGCCCTACCACTTGGGATTATGGCTGGTTACCAGTATGCTGGATTTGTATGTGCCTTTTTGAATTTTAACTTAATTCTCACCCAGTTAAGTATTGGTACCATCATACTTCAGATAGTCTTTACCCTTGGGGTGCCACTTCTTATGAGTTTACTACCGATTATCAAAAGTAGTAGGATAACTGTACGTGAAGCCATCTATAAGGATATCAAAGAAGAGAATATAGTTGCTAAGAAAGTCCTTGAAATCTCTTCACTTAGGCAGATACCTAAGATGGCCATTAGAAACATATTCAGGCAACCAGCCAGGTTTTTCATGATACTCATTGTGTTGGTTTTAGGGGGCGCCCTATTTATGTCTGCCATGAATATTAAGTCAGCTTCTGACGCCTCCATAGCCTACAGTTTTGAAGATCAGGCGTTTGATTATTATGTTGATTTAACAAGTCATTATAGTCAAGATACCCTTGGTGATCTAGTCAAGTCATATGATGAAGTTTCTGATATTATGCTATATAAAAAGCAGATGGGTGTCTTGGTTGAAGGTAGTTGGGAGAGTGGCATAACGGGGCTAACAGCGCTACCAATTGAGACAAATCTAAGAACCTTTCGGATGACTGAAGGCAGATGGTTTGATAGATCGGATAGTATTGATAGTAAGAATATCATTATAAACACCCCTTTTTCTAATGCGTATAAACAGGTTCAGGTTGGCGATACGATCATATATAGGGTAGGTGGTGTTGAAGAAACCTATCATGTAATCGGTATTGTTGATGAAACATTCACCATGCCAATAGCATATGTGCCACTAAAAGAAGGCGATATGGTAAATGGTCTGTATATACATGCTAATGAACCATTAGCCCAGTCGCCAGAAAAAACGTTGAGACAAATTGAAGAAAAACTTTTAGAGGAAGGTATCGATAGCTCTTTTAGTTTTACAGTAGAATTCTTTGAAGAACGAATTGTTCAGCATTTGGTGGTTATATTTGCTTTTTTGATGTTCATGACAGTACTTGTGATATTTGTTGGTGGATTAGGTTTTGTAACCACTATGAATATCAATGTGATTGAAAGAACAAGAGAAATAGGTATACTAAGGGCACTTGGCATGAAAGATAAGTACCTAAGACAGATGATTGTTCTTGAAGCTATTATGATTGCTATTATAAGTTGGGTGGTTTCTATCGGCATAGCTATAC
>JAQICP010000405.1 GCA_027858555.1 Vallitaleaceae bacterium | reverse complement strand
TACCTATGCTATCCGCTAACTTAGAAGGATCAAATTGTTGTAATAGCTTTCTCACAACCTCTTTAGACAATTTTGGGTACACTAGCGCCAACTCATTTGTAGTCGCGTGAGCTTCTCGTACTAATGCTTCCATCTCAGTGTCTAACTGATCGTCCTCATCTTCTAAAACTGTGACATCTCCCTTTAGAAAACGGTCCACATCATCTGCATGGTTTAATTGGCCTCTCATTTTGCCTTGGCATATCACCCGTATTAGGGTTTCTGGTTCTTTTGAAGGCAACTTCATAACTTGCTTAATGGTTGCTATGACACCAACGTTATATAAATTAAGGCTGCCAAGAGGGTAAGTTTCAATACTATCCTTTTGTGTAACCAAGAATACTTTTTTGTCGCCACCATCTTTAACATTCATAACGCTATTAATAGCATCAATTGTTTCTGGTCTCTTCACGTCAAAGTGTATGACGGAATTGGGAAATACCGTTAGTCCTCTAAGTGGTATTACTGGTAATATCATGTTTGTATCTATTTTACCCATAGAGCAACCTCCTAACTAAATATTTGTAATTAAATATATCTGATTAGTACCAACAAATCAAGCAAATAGGTGATAACGAATAAATACCCCCTGACTAGCAGGGGGAATAATTATGCTGTTTCGTCCTCAGTTGCTACCTCGCTCGGTTGCTTTAGAGATTTTTTCTTGATCGGTTTTACATTACCATTGATAATGGTTAATGGTTGTTCGTTCTTCTCAATTGTATCTTTTGTAACAATGCACTTTTCGATATTCTCATTAGACGGTATCTCATACATGATATCTGTCATAACCTCTTCTAGAATCGCTCGAAGCCCTCTAGCGCCAGTTTTTCGTATGACTGCTTTTTTAGCAATAGCCGTTAGTGCTTCCGGTTCAAATTCTAATTCAACATGATCCATATTGAATATGGCTTGATATTGTTTAATCACTGCATTTTTAGGTTTGGTCAATATCTCAACTAAAGCTTCTTCTGAAAGATTCTCTAAAGTGACATTAATTGGCACACGTCCGATCAACTCAGGTATCAAACCGAATTTCAATAAATCTTGTGGTAATAACTGCTTTAATACATTATCTACATCTGATATCTTATTCGAGCTGATATCAGCACCAAATCCCATGGATTTCTTAGCGATACGTTTCTCAATAACTTTCTCAAGGCCGTCAAAAGCGCCTGCACAGATAAACAGTATATTGGTTGTATCAATCTGAATAAATTCTTGATGAGGATGTTTTCTGCCACCTTGAGGTGGTACAGATGCAACCGTACCTTCTAATATCTTAAGAAGCGCTTGCTGAACACCTTCACCACTAACATCCCTGGTAATTGATGGGTTTTCAGATTTTCTTGCAATCTTGTCCATCTCATCAATATAGATGATGCCTTGTTGGGCTTTATCAACATCGAAATCTGCCGCTTGAATTAAACGGAGTAAGATATTCTCAACATCTTCACCTACGTAACCCGCTTCGGTTAAAGAAGTGGCATCCGCTATAGCAAAAGGTACATCCAACATCTTCGCTAGCGTTTGAGCAAGTAAGGTTTTACCTGTTCCTGTTGGTCCAACCATTAGGATATTACTTTTCTGTAATTCAACATCCGTTGCTTTATAATCGGAACGAATACGCTTATAATGATTGTATACAGCGACCGCAAGTACCTTTTTGGCAGTTTCCTGTCCTATGACATACTCATTTAAAAAAGTATGTATTTCTCTTGGTTTAGGCACGTTAGCAAGAATAATCTCTTCTCTGACATCCTGAAATTCTTCTTCTATAATCTCCGCGCATAACTCAATACATTCATCACATATATAAACATTAGGACCAGCAATTAATTTTCTTACCTGGTCTTGCGTTTTGTGACAGAATGAACACCTTAGTGGTTTTTTTTCTTCGTATTTACCGGCCATTCTTTCACCTCATTCATTAATCAAACTAACGGTTCTCTATTACTTTGTCTATTAAGCCATATGCAAGTGCTTCGTCAGCAGTCTTGAAGTTATCTCTATCTGTATCTCTTGAAATAGTTTCAATATCTTGACCTGTTCTCTCGCTTAATATCTGGTTTAACTTTTCTCTCATTGCAATAATTCTATCTGCATGAATCTTAATATCAGCTGCTTGTCCTTGTGTGCCACCAAGTGGTTGGTGAATCATAATCTCTGCATTAGGAAGTGCAAACCGCTTACCTTTTGCACCACCTGCCAGTAAGAATGCACCCATGCTAGCTGCCATACCTATGCAGATGGTTGAAACATCTGGTTTAATATAATTCATTGTATCAAATATTGCCATGCCTGCTGTTATGGATCCGCCTGGACTATTAATATAGATATTAATGACTTTCTCTGGGTCTTCAGCTTCTAAAAATAACAGTTGAGCAACAATTAAACTAGCAGTTGTAGCATTAACTTCCTCACCTAAAAAGATGATTCTATCTTTTAATAACCTAGAAAAAATATCGTACGATCTTTCTCCACGGCTGGTCTGTTCTATGACATAAGGTACTAAACTCATAATTGCCTCCTCTTCGTGCAAATTATTGTTAATGGTAATTGCTCCTTATTGGAAACAACTACTTAAGTTTTGCTGATTCTATACTTAAATTAAGTGCTTGTTGATTCATCATATCTTGCTTAATGGAGTCCGCTTCGTCTTCGCCGATATTTTCCATTAATTGATCTAATTCCATGTTGTACATGTCAGCCATTTTCACTAATTCGGCGTTATACACATCATCAGTAATGACAATGTCTTCTTCTTTAGCCACATACTCTAAAATCAAACGGCTCTTAATCTTAGTGCCGGCATCTTTTTTCATCATTTCTTTAAGTGAAGCCATGTTCTGACCTGTCATGCTCATGTATTGTTCTAAATTAAGACCTTGACCTTGAAGTCTTTGAGCAAATTCATAAGTCATGTTCTCTGCTTCAAGATCGATCATAGGTGCTGGTAATTCAACTTCAAGTGAGTCTATAATCGTAGTCATAATTTCTTCTTGAATTTTTCTCTTGGCATCTTTTTCAAGACGCTCTTTGATTGTTACTTCGATATCAGCTTTATAATCAACTAAAGTGTCGAATTCTGATACATCTTGTGCAAATTCATCATCCACTTCAGGGAATTCTTTCGTTTTAATTGCTTTAAGGACAACTTTGAATAATGCTGGCTTGCCTTTTAAAGACTCTTGGTGATACTCCGCTGGGAATGTTACTGTGATATCTATAGCATCACCAATACTCGCACCAATTAATTGACCTTCAAATGTATCAATAAATGAATGTGAACCAATTACCAATTGATAGTCTGTACCTTTTCCACCTTCAAATGGTTCGTCATCCACAAAACCTTCAAAATCAATGGTTACTTCATCACCATCAACAACAGCTCTATCAACGACATCAATTAAACGAGCATTTTGCTCTAATACTTTATCGATTTCTTTTTGGATATCTTCTTCTGTCACTACAAGTTCCTGCTTGGTGCCTTTGATGCCTTTGTATGCTTTAACTGTAACTTCTGGTTTAACAGCAACCTCAGCTGTGAATATAAAAGGCTTGCCTTGTTCAATCTGCTCTACATCGATACTTGGTCTTGAAACTACTTCCAAACCAGTTTCTTCAACAGCTAGATCATAAGCTTCTGGAATAACGTGATTCGCAGCATCTTCGTAAAATATGCTCGCGCCGTATATCTTCTCAATCATCTTACGTGGAGCTTTACCTTTTCTAAATCCTTGAACTGAAATCTTACCTTTATTCGTATTATAGGCATGAACCATACCCTTTTCAAATGTTGCCGCGTTAACCTCAATGGTCAACTTGACCATGCTGTTTTCTAATTTTTCTATCTGTGTACTCATTAAATCTTATTCCTCCTTGATAATCATTGATAATCATAAATAGTATATTAACGATGGTCTTAACCATCTCTATCTTCATAATGGGCCGATTTACATAAGTACCCAAAATTACCATCAGTATATTATAACATAGTGAATTAGTGGTGGCTAGACATTATTTTGATGAATATCCATGTATACTCTATAAGTTTTTCAGTTAAAACCAACAACACTTAATTGATATAATATTAAATCTGCATCTATAAAATCACACTAATGCTCTTCATTTGGTCTATATCTTAAGAATATTTTCCTATGAACATGCTTTTTCTAAGTTGTTCCACTTCAGCTAAAGTCATGAATTGTTCCAGAATCGTCAATCCGAATTTCATGCTAAGACCTGGACCTTTTCCTGTGATAAAATGATTACTTACAACCACATCTAGTTCGGAAAGCTTGGCGCCTTCTAGATACTTTTCAAAACCTGGGAAGCAAGTGGCTTCTTCGCCTGCTAGAATACCCAGCTTGCCATATACTGAGGGACCCGCGCATATTGCCGCCAACCATTTACCGTCATCGTGAAACGAAACAATTAATTCACACAAATCCTCGTGTGCACCCAGATTAGTGGTTCCCGGCATACCGCCTGGTAAAATCAACATATCGTATTTACTATAATCCACTTCATAAAAATTATAATCAGCTGTTACAACAATACCATGTGCACCTTCAACCTGTTCATTACCCGCCACCGATACCATGGATATATCCATCCCACCACGGCGCAATATATCAACAATGCTTACCGCTTCAATCTCTTCAAATCCTTTTGCTAAAAATAATGCCGCTTTTAGTTCTGCCATCTGATTAACACTCCCATCATAACATTGTTTTGACTCAAGTTCCTATGCTATAATTGAATAGGTTATTCCCATTATAGCTACCAATTATTAAAGCTTTTTAAAACCTTTATAATCCTTTTATTATAACCACAAGATTCGCCCCCAGGTTTACCCCCAGATTCAAGTTCCCTATCTCTATTTTATAGGAGTCAAATACAAATGACAACTACTAGTTGATAGGCGATTATCAACGTGCTAATACATAATATTATATCG
>JAQICP010000420.1 GCA_027858555.1 Vallitaleaceae bacterium | reverse complement strand
AAAGCGTTAGTTTAAAAATACAAGAATCTTCCCTGACCGGTGAATCAGTCCCAGTAGAAAAATCAATTGATACACTCGAAGATGAAACGTTGACTATTGGTGATCGTAAAAACCTAGCTTATTCATCAAGTGTTGTTACCTATGGTAGAGGTAGTGGTATTGTCATTGCTACGGGAATGGATTCTGAAGTAGGTAAAATCGCAAAATTCATTAATGATGATTCACTTTCTAGCGAAACACCCCTAAGCAAACAATTAAATAAAACTGGTAAAATCTTAAGTATTGTTGTTGTTATTGCAGCGTTGGTTATTTTAGTAACTGGTCTATTACAAGGTCGACCATTTATTGAAATGTTCTTAGTCGCTGTCAGTATTGCCGTAGCTGCTATCCCAGAAGGATTACCCGCTATTGTAACTGTAGTATTAGCACTAGGTGTTCAGAAAATGTCAGCTAAAAATGCAATTGTCAGAAAACTACCAGCAGTTGAAACATTAGGAAGTACTGAAATTATCTGTTCTGATAAAACAGGTACATTAACACTTAATCAAATGACTGTTAAAGAGTTATACTTTTTAAACAACACACCATCCGCTGATGATATGAAATTATTTATGTACATTATGTCATTATGCAATGATACTAAAACATCTACCGTTGAAGGAGAAAAAAAATTAATAGGTGATCCTACTGAAACAGCACTGGTTGCTTTTGCTAAAACATATGGTCATATTAAAGCTAATTTAGATAACGATTATCCACGTGTTGGTGAACTACCTTTTGATTCAGAACGTAAATTAATGACCACAATCCATAAAATTGACGGGAAATATAAACCTCTTGTTAAGGGTGCACCTGATATATTAATTTCAAAATGTAACCGTATTTTAGAAAACGGTCAAATAAGAAGCATAACCGATGCAGATATCAAGAAAATAAAAAAAGCAAATAAAACAATGGCAGATAAAGCATTAAGAGTATTGGCTTTTGCCTATAATGAATATGTTAAGCTACCTACAGATATCAATCATGATACTATTGAAAACGATTTAATATTTGTTGGATTAGAGGGTATGATTGACCCTCCAAGAGTAGAAGTAAAAGAAGCCATCAAGGTATGCAAAAAAGCTGGTATGCGTGCTGTAATGATTACAGGAGACCACAAAGATACTGCTGTTGCTATTGCAAAGCAATTAGGCATATTAAACGAAGGGCAACTTGCCATATCTGGTACTGATATTGACAAAATGGATGATGATCAATTATTTAACAGTGTACATGACATTTCAGTTTATGCTAGAGTATCTCCAGAACACAAGGTCAGAATTGTCAAAGCGTGGAAAAAGCATGGAAAAATAGTTGCCATGACTGGTGATGGTGTCAATGATGCCCCTTCATTAAAAGCTGCAGACATTGGCATTGGTATGGGCATTACAGGTACAGATGTAGCCAAGAGTGTTTCTGATATGATATTGGCAGATGATAACTTTGCAACAATCATTGTTGCTGTTGAAGAAGGTAGAAAAACATATGCAAATATACAAAAAGCCATTCAATTTCTCTTATCAGCCAATACAGCCGAAGTATTAACATTGTTCATTGCAACTTTTATAGGATGGACATTCTTATATCCTATTCATATCTTATGGATTAATTTAATAACCGATTCATTCCCCGCCTTAGCCTTAGGTATGGAAAAGCCTGAGAGTGACATAATGAGCCAACAACCAAGAAAATCAAATCAAAGTCTATTTGCTGGAACTCTAGGTAGAAATATTTTAGTACAAGGTGTTTTCCAAGCAGTCCTCGTATTAGGTGTTTATGCATATGCGATCAATCATTTTACTGTTGCAACATCAGTTACTATGGTATTTATGACATTAGGTTTAATTCAATTATTCCATGTATTTAATGTTCGCGCTATGAACAAAAGTATTTTGAAAAGCAATTTCTTTTCAAACAGATATGTCTTTTTAGCAATTGCAGTATCGGCTATACTACAAGTTAGTGTCGTTATTTTAAAACCATTAAACAACTTATTCAAAACAGTTCCTCTTACCGGTAATCAATGGCTAATTGTTATAGCTGTTTCATTTGCTATTATTCCACTAGTTGAATTAGCAAAATTAGTTATTACCCTACTTGGGAAAAAACAATAATAAACATCAATGAAATGACCTCTTTTTAAGGAGGTCATTTTTATTTATCTTTTTTCAATAATTTCTATCGCAGCATATACTCTTTTTGTTAAAATGCTAGCTATCTCATCATTTCCAGCATCTGAACTTGTCCATGTAATTCTTTTTGTTTGTCCATTCATATCAACTTTTAAATTGTATTGATCCTCATCCATCATTTTTTCATTTTCAAATGAAGTTGGAAAATAGTGCCATATTTCTTCCATTATTTTATATAATTCTTTTATTTCACTTTCATCTAAGTTTAATTTACCGCTCATTTTTTCACCTTGTTCATCGTATCTATAATACGAGTTAGTTTCAGTAGAAAAATAATATGGATAACTC
>JAQICP010000411.1 GCA_027858555.1 Vallitaleaceae bacterium | reverse complement strand
CATTGAATTAATCGATAGACATAACTTTTATAAATGATTTTGTTTATTCGTTCCATGGATGCTCCTATCTATTCTTCAACTGTTGTAACAGGGCTTATATCTGTCACAATGGTTTCTAATTTAACTTCTTCTGTATTAAATAGAAATTCCTTATTTTCAGTAATCTGCATTGTGCCTAATTTATATATTGGTTCTTTGTAAGTAATCGTAGCCTTAACCACAATGACTGCTTTTTTTTCATATGGATGTGCCTCAGTTATAACAATACCATTGTTATCTACCATCGTCACATCATAATCGATGATTGAAACTGACTCTACATAACCATTAATATAGTCCTTTAACTCAACTAATTGATCACCCACGTGAATCTCTTGTAGCATTATTTCTTCAAATGGAACCGTTATAAATGTAATCATAACCTCTTGCTCAGTTTTACTACCAAAAGATAAATCTGCTGTATTAATGACAGTCTCCTCTTGGGGTATACTTAACTTCATCACCATTACAACAATAACCGTAATTACTAAAAATATGAAGAATATATCCAATATATGTATTTTACGTAATAATTTCTTTTTTTCAGCCATGCTCCACCTCAACTAATCTTCTATTGAAACAATGATGCCTTCAGCATGCATCGCTTCTGTTTTTATCCAATATGGTATGCCTACAATAATCTGCTGGCTCCCCATATCCATATATGCCTTTTGCTTATTTGGTACCACTTCCATAGTAACTGTGATATCGACAAGTGTTGGGTCTTTTACAATGACAATTTCACCATTAATCGCCTCAATCTTCTTAGACGGTTCTATGATAAAATCAACTATTTTTCCTGGTTGGTAGACATCTAGGGCCACAAGTTTGTCACCTATCTTCAATTGATCTACTGCCTCTTTTTCAAGCTCATACGCTTTTGCAACGAAGGTAACTGTATTGCTGCCATCATCTGCAACTTTTACTGGTGCATCTTTTAAGAATAAGTACCATACGACTAATATCAAGATAGCCACTATACCTATCACTACAAAAATATCCACAATATTGAACGATCCTTTTCGCATATTCTAATTCCTCTCTAATAACTGGTATATTTGGAGATAACGTTCTCCCATTGCCCTAGTAGTAAATTTCTGTATCACTTTTTCGAATAATTGGTTGCCGAGCTTCACTCTTAACGCCCTATCATTAGCTAACGTCACAATATGCTGACTTAACATCTCGCTATCATTATCATCAAAAAGCAAGCCATCAATATTATCTTCAATCAACTCAACCGTACCACCTACCCTAGATGCAATAGTTGGTTTTTTAAACATGCTACCTTCTAGTAACGCATAGCATACTGCTTCTGTATGAGAACTATTGACATTCACATCAATGCAATTATAGAAATCATATATGTTTTCAACAAATCCGATGAAATAAATCACATTCACAAGGTTGTTTTCTATCACATATGTCTTGTACATCTGTTCATACTTATCATCACCAAAGCCTGCAATAACGAATCTAAGGTTCGGATTAACTGCTATCGCTGCTTTTGCGCCTCTTAAAAACACATCAACACCCTTTACAGGGTGAAGCCGTGATGCAATACCGATATAAGTATAGGCTGGGTCATATACGACACCGTATTGACCAAAAAATACCTCTGGGGTACTCTCAGACGTAATACGGTCTTCATTGACACCATTATAGGCTACGTGAATCTTATTTTTATCAAAACCTCTGTCCACCATAATATTTCTAAAATCTTCAGCCATTGTAATATAAGCCGTCATCTTTTTTAGACTGTAAGCATTAAGGAAAGTAAATACAATCCGTTTTAACTGGTGGTGATCAAAATCGTGTTTATAATCACTATGCACCGTTGTAATCAGTGGCACTTTTATACGTTTTTTTATTAAAGCTAATATAAAGTTAGCTCTAGCACCATGGGCATTAATTAAGTCATAGCCATCATTTTGGATGATATAAGACAACCTTTTTAGTACTGATAAGTCGAACCTGCTTTTTTGAGGAATCAACTCACAATCTATGCCCTGTCGAGTGACTTCCTGATAGAAATCACCCTTAATGAAGCATATCAGTTTTACAGTCACACCTATATCTGCTAATTCCTTAAGTAGTTTGATGACACTCGTTTTAGCACCACCAGAATCGCCACCACTTATTACATGTAATACTTTCACATTATCACCTTAATCTCTCAAATACTTTAATTAAGTCTTTTGTTTGCTCATATCTATTATACTGCTTTATGATTGAATCTACGGGTTGAATATGTAGCTGCCCTTCTTTCCATAGTTGATAGATGGTCGCTAACTGCTCAGTAATCCCTGCTGTATCCAATGAATCTATCACGTAACCTGTATTACTTGCCCGAATGACACCTGCTGCCGCACCATCTTCAGGGACGATGGCCAATATGGGCACGCCTGTATAGATATATTCAAATATCTTGCCAGTATAAAAGTTTTTAGCACCAGGTCCCGCTCCCACTATGAGTAACAATACATCAGATCCGAGTAGAAAGGAAATGCTTTCCTTATGTGGCATATAATCAAAAAATTCTAAAACATCAATATATGTAATCCAATCATAGGCTTGTTCCTTAGCTGCCTCACTAAACCTACCAATTAACTGGATACGAATTTGTTTTTCATCGATCCGTCCCATATCAATCAGCTTTTTAATTGACTTTAAAAACAAGTCTGGCTTACGCCTGCCATACATTGCCCCTGCATATGTTATGGTGAGTTTATCTGTGTCTTTATCTTTTGGTATTAATCCTTCAAAATCGTATGGGTCATAGCCATTTGAAATAACTGTCGATTTGTCTGCTATATCATATTCTGAAGTGAAACCTTCTAGCATATGTGGTGAATTGGTGATTAACTGATCTGAGAGCATGACCACTTCACTCTCCATATGTGCTTCAATTTTTTTTCTAAGTGGATTATAATTCATATCTAAAATGTACGGATTCTTAGTCCACTCATCTCTGAAATCTACAACCCATTTAAGGTCAGGTAGTCGTTTTTTAATATATAATCCGACTAAATGATCGCTATATGGATAGGATGTGGTATAGAGAATATCAATAGCTTTTTCTTTACAGATACCAAGCGCATGTTTACGTATCTTTCTATACCATAGCCACTGGGCATCCGGCATCAGAATCTTTCGTTTAATGACTTTTGCAACTAGTTTAAAAGGACCTTTCCAGTTAGCAAAGTCATAAGCTTTGGTTCTAATTATCTCTATATCCTGTAATTCTTCATTTAGTGTACCATCCATAATACCGTCAGTAGATTCAACTGTATACACAATAGGCTCGAAACCCAGCACCTTTAGATACTTGGCAAATTTGGTACTTCTTTGTACGCCGGATCCACCCATTGGAGGAAACTGGTAAGCAACAATCAATACTCTTTTACCTAGATTACTCATTAAAACCATCTCCTAATAATAGGAATTTATAACCTAGTGATTCTAATTCTTCTCGCTCTAGTGCATTGCGTGTATCAAGAATAACGGGGGTTTTCATCTGCTGCCTGATATAAGCATAGTCCAGTTCGCGCAAACACATGTGATTCACACCAAGTACAAGAATATCTGCATTAGTAGTTGCCAGTTCTATATCATTTTCCAAATACTTATATGCTTTTACAAACGGATCATAGATCCTAATTGTAATATCTTCTACATCTTCTAAAAGACTCACCAATTCAATAATTGGACTTTCTCTAATATCATCTGTATCTGCTTTGTAGGTCATTCCAAGGATTGTAATAGCCTTACCCTTTAGTGAGCCTAATATTTTTTTAATTTTAGTATAGACATACATTGGCATTTGATCATTTGTATTTCTTGCCAGTGTAATTATTTTTGCTAAATCAGGATTTTTCTCAGCAATGAACCATGGATCCACAGCAATACAATGTCCACCTACACCTGGTCCGGGCTGATGCAATTGAACCCTGGGGTGTTTATTGGCAAACTTGATAACATCCCATACATTAATGCCTTGTATTTCACATATCATCGCTACTTCATTAGCTAATGCTATATTAACATCCCTGTATGTATTTTCCATAAGCTTGCACATTTCTGCAGTTGCCGGGTTAGTTGTATATATTTCACCTTTTACAAAGGTCTCGTATAATTTTTTCACTTTCTCTGCTGAAACTTCATTGATACCGCCAACAACACGATTATTTTCAACTAGTTCAATCAATATCTTGCCCGGTATCACGCGCTCTGGAGAATGAGCTACATACAGATCTTCAAGTGGATTGAGTCCCCCGCTAGCTAGTATAGGCATCATTATCTGATCCACTGTGCCTGGCGGTGATGTTGATTCAAGTATAACCATATTCCCTTTTTCAAGATAAGGCACTATGCTTCTAGTGGCCGCTTCAACATAATCCATCTTTGCAGATTTATCATGATTAATCGGTGTTGGTACTGCAATTATAAAAACATCAGCTTTTTCAGGTTGTAGCTGTGCTTTTAATTTTCCTTTTTGAACGACGTCATATACTAAGGCATCTAAATAAGG
>JAQICP010000394.1 GCA_027858555.1 Vallitaleaceae bacterium | reverse complement strand
CCATTTCTTGAAAAGAAAGGCTATGAAGTCATTTGTATTGATTTTAAGAACCCTTTGAAAAGTAATCGTTATAATTTCTTACAGCCAGTTATTGATGCCATTGATCAAGATGATATTCCTAAAGCGGTAGACGCAACCTGGGATTTAACTGCATCCTTAGTCCCTGAAGATAATCATAATGAAAAGATATGGACTAATGGTGAAGCCAGTATTATTGCCAGTGCGATCATGTCAGTTGTCTATGATAACAGGAATGGCAATGATCGACGATTTCAAAATATCAGTAACGTGTACTTTTTCATCAGTGAAATGTGTAAAGTAGTTGATGGAACGATGCCTCTTAGTAAATATATGAAAAACATTAAAGCAAGCCACCCAGCCAAAGCTTTACTATCGATTAGTGAAGTAGCACCATCAAAAACAAGAGGAAGCTTTTACACATCTGCTTTAACTACCCTTAGGCTATTTACAAATCCATTAATTCACCAAATGACCAATATCAGTGACTTGAAATTAGAAGACTTCGGGGATAAGAAGCAAGTGATCTATATGATTTTACCAGATGAAAAATCAACTTATTATAGCCTAGCAAGTCTTTTTGTTAACCAATGTTACATGCAGTTAGTTAAGAATGCAGATAACCGAGGAGGACGTTTAAAAAGACGGATTAACTTTGTTTTAGATGAGTTCGGTAACTTTGTTAAGATTCCTGATTTTGCGAGCAAACTTACGGTAGGCGGTGGTCGTGGTATTCGATTTAATCTATTTCTACAAAGTGTTATGCAATTAGATGAGAAATATGGAAAAGAAGGAGCTGGAACCATTAAATCTAACTGTGAGACATGGATATATCTTCAGGCAGATGATTTGAATACGCTAGAGGAGATATCTAAGAAACTTGGTAACTATACTGTTTCCACCTATTCATTAACATCATCTCATGCAAAACATACAACGCCTTCGAGTTCTCACAGCATTAACTTAACCCATAGAGCTTTGTTGACTGTGGATGAAATCAGGTTGATCAGTAGACCATACAGCTTGATTACATCGAGAGGCAATCCAGTTATTATGAAGGCACCTGATTTAGCAAAGTGGTTTTTTAATGACCTATTTGGGTTAGGAGACAAAGAACATAACAGAAAGGTAAGGGAAGAGAGAGATAAAAAACGAGAAGCTAGGAAATCAAGTAATGAGATTGATACATGGAATATATGGGAGTTTTATTCTCATACCGGTAACAGAGATATGACATATGAGCAATTTTTGAAAGGAGAAAATTAACATGAAACTAAAAATGAAGAGACTTTGGCAATGGGTGAAAAAATCATCTGTTGCCTTTTATATTCTATTCCTAATGTCAACGACTGCATATGCAAGTGAAGTAGGTGATAGCAAGCTAGCGACAGGTACGCAAGATCTTATTAATGATTTGACGGTGTGGTTAATGATTCTAGCACCAATTGTAGGTGTTGTACTTCTCATTTACTTTTTTATACGAAGAAGTGCAGCTGATGAAATGGACCAGAGTGTGACACGTTCCTAACTGAAAAGGTTAGGCACGAGTCCGATTTACAATATTAAAATCGGTTCTCGGAGAACTGATACTTGAATTGATGGAATGATGGGGTAACGCCCTGAAACGTCTCTCTAATACTTCGACATGCTATATCTCTTGCAATAGAGAAATAGTTTGAAGCTCGATGAAGTCGGCAGAAGATTACCCTAACAAGTTATGTTGAGGAAAGCACCTAGAGGTAGGTTGTGTAATGGATATGCCGGGAGTCTATAAAATATTTATGGTTAGAATGTGACAGATAAAGTCACTGACGAACATCCGAATGTACAGGTCTAGACCATTGAGTAGTAGAAATGCTATTTCCACCAAAGTGTGGAGTGTGTGGGGTTTAGTAAGAATTTTGTGTTATGAAAGACCTTATAGTGTTACAGGCACTATCAAGCATACAGGCTTATAGGATGAACCTAAGGATATATGAACAGATAAAAGTATCGGAACGTGGTAAGGGCAGAATGTGGAGTGATTGCACATGATGAAACAGTAATAGGGAAAGTGCTAGCATATAACCTATTTTAATCTGTCTGAAAGTAGAGCCATAGTACCTGTGAAGCGGTGATAACAAACCGTGGAGGGATAGGCTCAAGTCGTTATTATGAATAATCAATAATTGTAAATGATTCAAAGGTTCGAGTATGACTAAAAAGGCAAAATCCATCAAGGAGACTAGCTAACTTTGACAACGAAAAGAGTACAAAAGAAACAAAAGCTCAGAAACGCTGAATATTATGACCTACAACTAATTCAAGACAAGCTTTATGACCAAAGTAAGAAAAATATAGTGTTCAATAACCTAATTGAGTTGATAGCCAATGAGGAAAATATTAAGCTTGCTTATCGTAATCTTAAAAAGAATAGTGGAAGTAAAACAGCAGGTGTGGACAATAAGACTATTTTTGATTTAGCTAAATGGCAAGATGAAAATCTGATTAATCATGTGAAAAAGAAGTTGACATGGTATCAACCCCAAGCAATAAAAAGAGTTGAAATTCCAAAAGGTGACTCAGGAAAGACAAGACCATTAGGTATTCCAACAATTGTGGATAGATTAATTCAACAATGTATCTTACAAGTGTTGGAGCCAATTTGTGAAGCAAAGTTTCATGAAAGAAGTAATGGCTTTCGTCCTAACAGAAGCACGGAACATGCTTTGGCACAATGCTATAAGTATATGCAAGTGAATAAGCTACATTATGTGGTAGACATAGATATTAAAGGATTCTTTGATAATGTTAACCATGGAAAGTTGCTTAAACAATTGTGGTACTTAGGTATTAGAGATAAAAAGTTAATAAGTATTTTATCAGTGATGCTTAAAGCAGAAGTTGCTAGTATTGGATTTCCTACAAAAGGAACACCTCAAGGCGGTATTATATCACCCCTATTATCCAACGTCGTTTTAAATGAATTAGATTGGTGGATAACAAGTCAGTGGGAAGATATTCCAACTGAACATAACTATCTGAAAATAAGAAAAAATCTTAAGGTAGATAAAGGTGATAAGTATCGGGCACTTCGAAGAACAAACCTTAAGGAATGTTATATCGTAAGGTACGCAGATGATTTTAGGATTTTTTGCAGAAATCACAATGATGCAAAAAGAATGTTTGTAGCTACAACAAAGTGGCTTAAAGACAGATTAGGACTTGATATAAGTCCAGATAAATCTAAAATTGTAAACCTTAAAAAGGAATATTCGGAGTTCTTGGGATTTAGGATGAAACTACACGAAAACGGGAAAGATGCCAAGGGAAACAAACGTTTCACAGTGAAATCACATATTTCAGATAAAGCCAAAAAGAGAATCAAAAGTAAGACAAAAGAACACATCAAGAAAATTCAGAACCCATCGACTAGAGCGAAGGGGTACGAAGCAGTAGTGAATTACAATGCCTATGTATTAGGGATTCATTTTTATTACAGATATGCAACTCATGTCAGTAATGATTTTTCAACTATTGCCTTTTCAGTCAAAAAGAGCTTTGGAGCGAGATTCAAGAATAACCTTAAACGAGAAGGAAAGCATTTATTACCTGTTATTAAAGAAAGATATGGGGCAAGTTCGCAGATAAGATATGTTCACAATACTGTGATTGCACCAATTGGATTTGTACAACATAAGAATCCAATGTTTAAGCTTTTGATAATCAACAAATATACAGCAGAAGGTAGGGAGAAAATTCATAAGAAGCTTCAAAAAGTGGATATGGATATACTTTTCTATCTCATGAGAAATCCTGTAAAGGGTCAAACGATTGAATATAATGATAATCGTTTATCACTTTATTCTGCTCAACAGGGAAATTGTGCTATTACCAAACAACCTTTAAAGATAGGTCATATGCATTGTCATCATAAAATACCAAGAGAATTTGATGGGCTAGACATCTATAAGAATTTAATCTTTCTTAATGATGTTGTACATAAACTCATTCATGCAATTCGTGAAGAAACCATTAATAAATATCTTGAAGTATTAAAACTTGATGTTAAGCAGATGAAAAAGGTGAATCGTCTTAGAATTCTTGCAAAAAGAGAAGAGCTTATTCTTTAACAATTCGTTGAATTTACAAGTTATTTAAAATCATAGAACGATGGAACGCCGTGTGAGGTGAAAGTCTCATGCACGGTGTGGATCGGGGGAAAACCTGGAGATGATATCAAAGGGTTACCTATCGATATAAAAATGGAATAATCGTATAACTACAGTTATTATATCTGTTATTGGAGCCATTCTTGCATCTGCAACACTTAACTTAATCATTGGTTACTATTCTTAATCAAGAAAAGAAGATTAGGAAATTCAACTATATTCAATAATTATGTGGAGGTATAAAATGAAAAAGATTGCAAAAAGAGCACAAATGAAACTAGTAAACTTAGCATTAAAAACCAAGGTTATCCTTAGTGATAAACGTGGTGAAGGCTTCGTTGATTCAGCTGTGAAGATTTTGATTTCAGTCGTTATTGGAGCGCTTTTACTGGCAGGACTTTATGCATTATTCGGAGATATCATCTTACCAACCCTTGAAGAACGTATTCAAGATATGTTTGATTTTGCTGGGTAATTAATGAAAAAATGGTCTGTGGCTTTTGCCACAGGCTGTTTTTTAGGAGGAGGTGAGGACATTGGAGTTTGTCATAATGCAATTAATAGCAGCACTGTTAACCGGCTGCATGTTATATGTAAATACCATGCTTGAAGGGATTGTTCCTATAGCTCTTCATGCAGAAGATTATATGGATACACTTCTAGGTACAAGTGGTGTCAGCGGTATTTTTGATATCTTTTTTACTTTTGGTGTGTCGTTGATTATTTTGAAATTTTTGAAGAAAGGCTTTGAAAGATATATTTTATGGACCGAAGGTGACGCGGATACAGAACCCATCATTTTGCTGACAGGATTCTTCAAAGCACTTGCAGTTGCCATCTGTTTTCCAACCCTTTATGACTGGTTAGCAGAGATAGTCGCTGATATGAGTAGTCAAGTGATTGCAATTATATCGGATGATATGGCTACTGATTTTGCAGCCATCATAACTGGGATATCTTCATCAGGTATTTTTACAGGGATTTTATCTTTAATATTCTTTATCTGTTTTTTTATGTTATATATTCAGTTTCTTACAAGAGGTCTTGAAATATTGATTCTAAGAATAGGTGTTCCACTTGCCTGTGTTGGATTAATGGATAATGATAACGGTATTTTCAGAACGTATATTCAGAAGTTTTTTCAAAGTACCTTAGCAGTTATGGTCCAGATAATTCTAGCAAAACTAGGCATAGCTTTGATGCTAAACACACATGTATTTTGGGGACTAGCGGCATTATTACTAGCACTAAGAACGCCTAAGTTCTTGCAAGAATTTATTATCATTTCAGGTGGTCAAGGTGGCGGTAGTATGATGAACAAGATCTACTCGACGGCTAGAATTTATCAAATGGGCAAATCAGTGATTACGAAATAAGGAGGATGAAAGATGGATATCGTAGATGAAATGGCCTTAGCTTTTATTGTTCTGATTCGTTCTGGAGCTGTCCTTAGAATCGTGTATTGTTTTATCTCGATAGCATCAGATGAAGAACAGGCTGCCACCTATAAGAAGCGAATTAAAAATACAATTATGTTCTATATATTGGCAGAGTCTGTCTATGTCATTAGAGATATAGCAATGCATTATTATGGGTAAGGAAGGTGGAAGATGGAGACTAGTTTAAAGCAAACACTATATATACCACATGGATTAAAAACACGAGTTGAAATCTTTGATGGATTTGGTAAAGAAGAATTACTTAAAACAATCTTAGTAACTTTAGTAGCAGGTGGAATAGATGCCCTGCTATTTTTGATTTTTAGAAATGTTGTAACAAGTATGGTGTTCATACTAATAGCAATATCTGGAAGTGTGATGATGCTGACAAAAGACAAGACAAATATATCGGTTGTCGACCAGGTCGGGTTTATGGTGAGGTTTGCAAGGTCACAAAAGGTATATAAGTATAAGTATTTAGAAGAATGGAAGTGAAAATATGGACGATTATACATTGAAGTATAAAATGGCAGGAAGCCTAGATGCAACAATCACTGGTAAGTACATATACACATTGTTGTGTGATCTTGTTGGAGCATCTGGGAAGATACAAATATCGATTGGTAAAATAAGTCGTATGCTGAACATAAGTAGATCAGCTGTAAGGCGAAATCTGCATAAACTTGATGAGAGTGGTTATATTATGATCCATTCGAAAAGAGATGATGATGGAACAAGGAAGGCTAATGTGTATGAAATTGTCTAGGAAGGAGCGTTACTGTGGATAAAAAGAAAGTAATAATGGAACGTATGCAAGAAGAAC
>JAQICP010000340.1 GCA_027858555.1 Vallitaleaceae bacterium | reverse complement strand
ATCCCTATGTCTTCTTGACGTTTATTTATATTATTAATATTTTTAAGTGGAACGGTATAAATGCCAATGTACCAAAGCACAATAACAAAAATACCATTCATAAACATATCTACCATGATGCCCTACTCCTCAAATGCCATTTTTTACTTACCTGTATGACCAAATCCACCATCACCACGATCACTGATGTCAACAGAGTCTACAAGTTCCCAGTCTATCATCTCAACTTTGTTGATGACCATCTGAGCTAGGCGTTCACCTCTTTTTATAACAAAAGGTTTATCAATCACATTAATCATAATAATTTTAATTTCGCCCCTATAATCAGCATCAATCGTTCCTGGCGTATTTAATAACGTAATGCCGTGTTTGAGTGCCAATCCTGATCTAGGTCTTATTTGTGCTTCAAATCCCTCTATTAAGGCGATTTTTATACCTGTTGGTATAAGATTGATATCCCCTTTGTTCAGAACCACATCTTCCGTAACACAAGCATATAAATCCATGCCAGCTGCCTGATTACTCATGTACTTTGGCAGAGGCAAATCAGCAGCTTCAGGTAATTGTTCGATTTTTATTCTAAGTCTTTCCATCTTTTCTTAATCCCTTCAATATCAATATCCGCTTTAGGTCCCGTTATTGCAATACTCATCTCACTATATTTAAGCATTTTAATTAAGAATTCGGTAAGACCTTTCATTGTAACCGCATTGATCTTTTTAATGATTAAATCTTGAGATTTTATACGGTTTAAGATTAGTTTAGATTTACCATAACTAGACATTCTAGCATTCATACTTTCTAGTCCAATGATTAAATTACTTTTGATTTGTTCCTTGGTGCTTGCCAACTCTTTACTATTAAAACCCGTTTCTATTATCTTGTCAAGCTCTTCAAGGATGTAACCTACCACTTCATTTAGTTGGGCTGGTGTGGTTGCTGCATATATCACAAAAAGACCGCCATGTTGATAGTTTTCAGTAAAAGAATAGATAGAATATGCCATACCTCTGTCTTCTCTAATTCTCTGAAATAGCCTTGAATTTAATCCGCCGCCAATCAACGTGTTGATGATTGCTAGTTTATATATGTCTTCAGAATCATATGGTATGGTTGGAAATGCCATGCACAAATGAGCCTGTTCAATGTCTTTGTCATAATTTTCAAAAACTCGGTTGTATGTTACTTTCCTCGTTCTTCGTTTCAACTCGCCTTTTTGTATGGATTTGAAACTTTCTTCCAGTTTAGCTAGTATGACTTCAGTTTTTTCTAAGTGTCCGACTACAGAGATAACAATCTGTTGGCCAATGTAATGCTCCGCTAGATATTCTCTTATTGTATCCGCGCTAAAACTCTTAATATTATCTGCTGTTCCAATGATATTATAACCGATTGGATGATCTGGCCATATGGCATTTTTTAAGCCATCATTAACAACATCTTCTGGAGAATCTTCATACATGCTAAGTTCTTCCATAATGACTTTTTTTTCTTTTTCAATATCTTCTGCGTCTATTTTTGGATTACAAATCATATCTGACAATACATCTAGTGCAACATCAAAATGATCATTTAAAACATGTGCATAATAACACATATATTCTTTGCCAGTAAAGGCATTAATGCGCCCACCCACTTCTGACATTTCTTCGGCTATATCTTTTGTTGTTCTTTTCAAGGTACCTTTAAATAGCATATGTTCAACAAAATGTGATATGCCGTTGTTACTTTCATCTTCATCTACGGAACCATTTTTAATCCATATACCGAGTGATATTGTTCTCACATGTGGATTGTCTTCGAGAACGACGTCAATGTTATTCTTTAACTGAAACGTTTTAACCATGAATGCCTCCTATAAGCTTTTAACCTAATATGAACGGGGCAAGAAACCCGCTCATGATTGCAACAATTATTAAAATATCTGTATTATAGAAATGTCTACATATAATCAATGGATAACTATATAAGCAATAACAACTATTCTAATAAATCTTTCATAGACAGGTTAATTCTACCTTGTTGATCAACTTCCATTACTTTAACTTTAACCATATCGCCTACATTGACGATATCTTCAACTTTATTTACGCGTTCTTTAGCTAATTTAGATATATGAACTAAGCCATCTTTACCAGGTACTAATTCAACAAATGCGCCAAAGTTAGTAACTCTAACTACTTTACCTGTGTACACGGCACCGACTTCAACACCTTTAGCTATTGTCTGTATAATAGCGATTGCTTCATTAGCTTTTTCTAAATTCTCACTACAAACAAATACGCGGCCCGTGTCATCAATGTCAATCTTAACACCAGTTTCTTCAATAATTTTGTTAATTACCTTACCTCTAGCGCCAATTACTTCACTGATTTTTTCAGGGTCTATTGTTGTTTGAATAATCTTAGGTGCATATTCAGAAAGTTCTTTTCTTGCTTCTGGAATAGCTTTCAGCATTACTTCATCCAGTATGAATAATCTTGCTTTTTTTGTATTGTAAATGGATTGTTCAATCACCTCATGTGAAATACCTTGAAGTTTCATATCCAGTTGAATAGCTGTAATACCTTTATGCGTTCCTGCTACTTTAAAGTCCATATCGCCAAAGAAGTCTTCTAATCCTTGAATGTCTGTAAGTAGTACAAACTCATCTTCATTTTCACCTGTTACCAGGCCACAAGAGATACCAGCTACTGCTGCCTTGATAGGTACGCCAGCTGCCATTAAGGATAAAGTTGATGCACATATGCTACCTTGTGATGTAGAACCGTTAGAACTTAATATCTCTGAAACTGTTCTAATAGCATATGGGAAATCATCTTCACTAGGAAGTACAGGAATTATGGCGTTTTCCGCTAAAGCTCCGTGACCTATCTCGCGACGTCCCGGTCCTCTAGATGGTCTTGTTTCACCCACTGAATATGAAGGGAAATTGTAATGATGCATATATCGTTTATCTTTAAGATCAGCATCTAAACCATCAACTCTTTGCTTTTCAGATAATGCACCTAAAGTTGTAACTGTAAGCACTTGTGTTTGACCTCTTTGAAATAAGCCAGTACCATGGGTTCTCGGTAAAACATCTATCTCTGCAGATAATTTTCTTATCTCATCCATAGCTCTGCCATCTGGTCTTTTTTGATCTTTAAGAATCATTTTTCTAACAGTTTTCTTTTGATATAAGTACATTGCCTCATCGATGAAAGACAACCATGTTTCGTCAATATCGGTAAAAGCAGCAACTAATTCATCTTTGATAATGGATAATGCCCCGGTTCTTTCATCTTTAACATCTGTAAAAACAGCTGCTTCCATTCTTTCGTTAGGAATAATTTCAACCATCTTGCTAAATATATCAGCAGGGACAACCACTTCAGTGTAACTATGTTTTGGTTTGCCTTCTTTTTCAATGATTTCTTTAAAAAACTTAATAATTTCTTGATTAGCTTCATGTCCTTTAAAGATACCTTTAATCATAACATCATCATCTACTTCATTAGCAGTTGCTTCAATCATCATTACTTTTTTATCTGTTGATGACACTGTAACCATCATCTCTGATATTTTACGTTGATCAGCATCTGGATTAATGATGTACTGACCATCAATCAAACCAACAAAACAAGTTGAAAGAGGCCCGAAAAATGGAATATCTGAAATAGATACAGATATTGATGAACCGACTAATGCGCAAAATTCTGGTGAACAATCTTGATCCACAGACACAACCATATTAACAATTGCACAGTCATTACGGTAGTCTTTTGGGAATAAAGGTCTCATTGGTCTGTCAATAACTCTGCCAGTAAGTACTGCGTTTTCTGAAGGTCTACCTTCTCGTTTAATGAAACCTCCTGGAATCTTACCTACTGAATAAAACTTTTCCTCATAATCTACACTTAACGGGAAAAAATCAATACCTTCTCGTGGTTTTTGTGAAGCGGTAGCTGTTGATAAAACAACTGTATCGCCATAACTTACTATTACTGCACCGCTTGCTTGTTCAGCTACTTTGCCAACTTCAATGCTAAGTGTTCTACCAGCAATAGTTGTTGAATATACTCTTGACATATATATGTCTCCTTTCGTTGGTGCCTAACAATCTTAGTCCTTAGTCTGTATCTTAAAACCGTACTTAAGCTTGAAAACATAGACTAATGACTAAAATAGAGTTGTTAGGCAATTAATATAATAATTGTAACCTATTTAAAGGTTAAATACAATTCAAGACTAAAATATAGGGTGGAGTCTCCTCCACCCTATGATTTACTATTAACGTCTTAAACCTAAAGCTTTAATTAGTTCACGATATCTTACAACATCTTTGTTAGATAAGTATTTTAATAAACCTCTTCTAGCACCAACCATTTTCAAAAGACCTCTTCTTGAGTGATGATCTTTTTTGTGCATCTGTAAATGCCCTGTTAAGTGATTGATTCTGTGAGTTAATAAAGCTACTTGAACCTCTGGTGAACCTGTGTCGCCTTCAGTGCGGCCATATTCTTTAATAATAGCCAGTTTTGTTTCTGCATCCATAATCATAATATATCTCCTTTTTTTGTTATCGACCTATAACTAAGACTGGGTTGGAGTTTCCGCAATCTGAGTCATGGCAACTTACATCAATATATAATAGCATAATTAGACCTACTTGTCTATTGATTTCGATATATTAGCATACTTCGATTACTATAATGTCTATCTGAAAAATAAGAAGTTCTTATTCTGTTATACCATATAATGTAACTTTTTTTTGAGAAGAAGCCTTTCTTCCCATTTACAAAAACCACTATTTTCGTTATACTACATTTAGATTATATGATGGGAGAAACTTTATGAAATCTAGAATAATAACAGTTTTATTTATTGCTACAATACTTATCTTTAATGGTTGTTCAAAACAACCCGAACTTGATATTGAAACCCCTTTGCAGGAAGATACTACCATACCAGATACCCAGGAGCCCACTGATGTTTTTAATAACGCCCCTTATATACTAACTGATTTTGGTGCCACACATGTGGATCCTTACCCATTAAAGGCTGTCGATTCTTCTGGTGACAATCAATTATATATCGAGGACCAATCATCTGACGGCATTGATAAGTTGGATCTGTTTGTGCTTAATCTTAAAGAAGCTGTAGCTAATAAAGATGACGTACTATTACTATCTTTAATAGCTACAGATATAAAGTATTCTTTTGGTGCTGATAATGGCAAAGAATCATTCACTACCACATGGCAATTAGACACTGATCCAGCAAATTCAGAATTATGGCCAGTACTAGAGAACCTTCTTATATATGGCGGTAAATTACTATACGCAGATGAATATCAGATACCCTATATGTATGACGATCTTAATTTAGACAACTTTGACGGCGTAGCTATTGGTAATGCCATTAATATGAGAGCTTCTGCTGATGTCTCTAGCGATATCGTCGGTCAGATAAACTATGACTTAGTTCAGACAATTGAATACTCCGAGAACACTTACGACATCGAAGGCATC
>JAQICP010000330.1 GCA_027858555.1 Vallitaleaceae bacterium | reverse complement strand
GACTGGTCTCGATTATAAAGAATAACCAACAAGAAGAAAAGCGTAATAAATTAGTAGCTATGCACTTTGCATTTTTTATTTATGGTTCATTTGGATTTATAGCTAAGGAGGTTCAAGATGATTAAAATAAATAATTTGAATTATACTTATCCACGTAGCAAGAAACATGCCGTTGTAGATATCAGTTTTGAGATTAAAAAGGGTGAAATATTTGGCTTTCTCGGACCAAGTGGTGCGGGTAAAACGACGACCCAAAGACTGCTAATCGGACTTCTAAGAAACTATACAGGCTCCATTGAGATATTCGACACAGAGCGGTCAAAACAAAAATCTCAGTTTTTCGAGCGCATTGGTGTGGCTTTTGACTTTCCTAATCTGTATCTTAAGCTAACAGCCAAAGAAAATCTAGACTTGATTGGCAGCTATTATAAGAACAAGCGCTACGAAGCCGAAGAACTATTAGACATAGTGAACTTGCTACCTGAAGCCAATAAAAAAGTTGACGGTTTTTCAAAAGGTATGAAAATGCGACTTAATTTTGTAAGAGCTTTAATGCATGATCCAGAAGTGTTGTTTTTTGATGAGCCCTCGTCAGGTCTTGACCCTGTTAATGCCAAGATTATTAAGGACGCCATTCTTAGATTGAAATCAGAAGGCAAAACCATTTTTTTGACCACCCATAATATGCATGTAGCGACAGAATTATGTGACCGTGTAGGCTTTATGATTAATGGTCAGTTACCAGTTATAGGCAACCCCATTGACTTGATGGTTGCTCATGGTGAAGATAGAATTGAGATCGGTTATGACATGGGTGATACACTTGAAACTAAAATAATACCATTTAAGGGATTCAATGAAGATCCATATTTTAGAGAGATGATGATGGCAGACAAGGTGAAACGCATTCATAGTATGGAGGCAACCTTGGAAGATATATTCATCAAATTAACGGGGAATCGCCTATGAGAAAACTATTAGCAGCTATTAAACTCGATCTGTACCATCAAGTCAGAAGCGGTATTCTTGGCATCTATGTCATCATAACAATTCTATATATTGTGCTTATTGGGTTTCTGCCAGAGTCAATTAGAAGTTATGCGGCCTTTTATATCATATTTACAGACCCATCTGTACTTGGCTTCTTTTTCATTGGTGGTATCATTATGTTAGAAAAGCAGCAAGGGGTCATTGACTATCAAGTCATTACACCACTATCTCCTAAGATGATTATACTGAGCAAGGTCATTTCATTAGCACTCGTTAGTTGCATTAGTGGGACAGCAATTGTAATAGCCTCAAAAACCCAGGTTAACTATCTGATATTTTTAATCTGTATCATACTGACCAGTAGTTTTTTTACTTTGGTTGGTGCTTGGGTAGCGGTAAGATGTGATTCTATAAATCAATATTTTGTGAAAGTGATACCAATGATGTTTGTAGTGATACTGCCGTGCTTTGCCATGATTAAGTTTCCTTATTATCAGTTATTTAGAATTTTTCCAAGTTTCATGGCGATCGATGCTATGTACACAGGTTTCTTTGGGGACTTTAGCTGGTGGACATTACTGGAACTTGGCGGACTCTTGGTCTATATATTATTGATGTGGTCCCTTGTTGAAAAGGCATTTGCCAGCCATGTTGTGTTTAAAGAAAAGTAGGAGGTATATAATGAATATAAGTCATATAAGAAGTGATATTAAACAAATAAGTAGAGAACCTATCATGATATTCTTCCTGATACTGCCAGTGATCATTATTACAGTGTTCACACTGATTGATCAAGTTGGCGTCGGTATCATAGAAGACTTGTTAAAAATTGATTTATTGCCTTATAGACCTTACATCGGTGTCATGGCTGTCATGATTGAACCTTTGATGATTGGTACGGTTCTAGGGTTTCTAATGATTGATGAGAAAGATGCCAGAATACTCCAATTATTAGTAGTAACACCCATAGGCTTTGGCGGTTATCTGCGCAAACGTATGTTGATGCCATCCATACTATGCTCTTTTTACACCTATGCACTGATTTTGATTATGAAGATTGAACTTACGCCCATAGCTTTGATTAGTGTCCTATTGATGGGTGTTTTAGAAAGTCTGATTATAGGATTTGCCATTATGTCTCTGGCAGAAGATAAAATCAAAGGACTCACATTAGCTAAGGGCTTAGGTGGGTTTCTGGTATTTGCCTTTGCTGACCTGATTCCGGTGACGTTGATCAAAGTGATTGCTTACGGCGTTCCTTATTATTGGATTGGACAAGTTGTACTGAGTGGGACTGCTTTTAATATGATTATGGGTATACTTGTTCATGGGGTGTTTTTGGGGTTTGTGATTTTACGATTAAGACGAATGGTTTATTAATCATACCTATTTGGCGGAGTATCTTAACCTAAAACATATGCAGTGCGTCATAGAATATGCTATTATTAATGTAAGTTGATAGAGCATAAATACAATATAGAGGTACCAATAGAAGTGCTAAATAGAGGTGCTAATAGAGGCATCAATAGAGGCACCAATATGGGTGCTAAGTAGAAGTACTAGATATCGAATATAGGTAGAATCGTAGATACAATCATAGATACAAAAACGGAGGTAACATATGAAAAAAGCAATCCATACCAATCAAGCACCTGCAGCAATAGGACCTTACTCACAGGCCATAGCAATAGATCGTTTTATATATGTATCAGGACAGATTCCTATTGACACAGCGACTGGCGCATTTGCTGGAGATGATATTGCATCCCAGACTATCCAGTCCTTGAAGAACATCAAAGCTATATTGCAAGAAGCAGGCTTAACGATGCAGGACGTCATCAAAGTGAATGTGTCCATTAAAGACATGAATTCATTTTCGGCAATGAATGAAGTGTATGCCACATTCTTTGAAGAACCATACCCAGCAAGAGCTGCTGTTGAAGTGGCTAGGCTACCAAAAGATGCTTTGGTTGAGATTGAAGCTATAGCATATAAGTAAAACAAAGTGCCTACGCCGAACTTTCTTTTTGCATAAAAAATAACCAGATGTATATCTGGTTATTTTAAGTAATCAATCTGATAAGAATAAGTGGCTCGTTAATTCGACGCAAAAGGCTTATTCTGAGATTTCTCGTACTTCAAAGCTATGTTGTTCAAGGTGTCTAACCAATTTATCCAAGTCCTTACATTCAACTCTTAGTGTTATCTCAGTAAGTCCCATAACCTCGGTATCAACCTGTACGATGTTGCGAATATTACCACCGTTTTTATTGACGATATTGATAATCTGAGCCATTTTGCCTTTGAAATCGTAGACATAGATTACCAAGCGAGGATGCTTGATACCGAAGATGTCTTTATATTTTTTGAGTAAGGCGTTGTTGGGAATTATACCCTTTAATTTGTGATTGTGTTCATCTACAATAGGTAAGAACTGCATGCGGTTTTCAAATAAAAACAAAGCAGCCTCTTCAATATATATGTTTTCCTCTGTAACTGGCAGCTTAGTACGCATGAATGTCTGTACTAGCCTTTTGTTAAATGATGCCTTATCGTAATTATCGCCTTTGTAAAAGTCTTCGAAGATATACCGTTTGGATAACACACCAACAAATACATTATGTTGATCGACCACAGGTAAGGATAACAAGTTAGCACTTTCAATGTGACGCAGTGCTTCCTCTACGGTGTCAGTTGTTCTGAGTACTTGCAACTCTTCAAAGGGAATCATTAATGACTTAACGTGCATATGGGCACCTCCTAGTGAACTATGTAGCATTATTCTGTGAATAATTGCTATATGAAAGATTATTTAATATATCAATCATAGTCCAAGCATCAGAAATTATCAATAGATTTCAGAGCAAAACATAAGATATATGTATATTTGGTAGTACGATAGTGAAATTACGTAATAATGTGATGCAGTAAGAAATCTATAGTTTGAGCAAATCAAACATATCATATATAGTAATAAGCAACTCAAGATGATATAATTTGACTAAAGATTTAAGGGAGTCAAGATGAAAAAATATGATGAAAGAGACACCATGTTCGCACGAATGAGCCTAGAATATGGTTCTGTTAATTATAATCGTTATTACGCTATGCGGCCTGAATTAAAAGAAGCCGATGACATACTTAGAAGTAAACCAGGGCTTCTATCGGAAGGCACAGCTACCTATGATCCTATTAGGGGGCCTTTTGCCGATGCTAATTTTAGTTTTATGAATCATATCATGGATTTGTCCGCGCCAAAGGTGCATGCCCAAAAAGTAGATATAGACCCAGCTAACATGACCAACCTCATTAAAGGCATGATAACGCATTATGGCGCTGGTAGTGTTGGTATTACGAAGATGACTGACGATATGTACTATAGTCACCGTGGTAGGCGAGAGCATTATGGCAAAGTGATTGAACGGGACGACCAGCATATGTATGGCATTGCGTTTACCATTCCCATGGCTATTGATTTGATGATGTGCGCACCTGGATTACCTGAGGTTATTGAAGTGTCAAATGCCTATCTTAAAGCAGCAATCATAGGTATGCAGATTAGTTACTATATAGCCTCATTAGGCTATGGCGTACGGAACCATATGGATGCCAATTACTTGGTTGTCGCTCCTAGAGTTGCCAGGATGGCTGGTCTTGGCGCTTTTGGTAGGCAAGGATTGATTATTACACCAGAGTACGGACCAAATGTCAGATTGGGTGTTATAACCACGGATATGCCCTTAGAACTTGATGCCCCACTAGAGTTTGATCCTACAACATTT
>JAQICP010000329.1 GCA_027858555.1 Vallitaleaceae bacterium | reverse complement strand
TTAGTATTATTTATTCAAGTAATGTGAAATCCTATGCACAACAATACAATTCAGACCTTCGTTTGATGAAAAATGACACGGTTTCTTCTCAGGGAGATACATACTTCTTACAATGGCACTATAATGCTACAGATGACTTTTATTATTATGATATACATCTTGATGATGGCACAACTATTACTACGATTAAAACCGTGAAGATCAATAATAGCATGAGCGTTGAATTAGATAAGGGAGCAGGGTTTAACGGCCTTCAGACTTATTTATCAGATGAAATCAGAATAGAATTTGAGCCTACTTCGGGTAAATTAGTTAACAATAATGCTAAAAATGGTGCTGGGGTATATCGATTTGTCAATAAATCTGGAGACGATATCATTACAGTAAGCGTCATTGAACAAACAGGAAGGGTGTTTTATGATGAATAAAAAAAACAACCGACTACTTCATAACATCATCGGCCTGACTGTTGTAGAGGTTATGGTTGCTATTGTCATAGCAGGTATTATTTCAGGCGCCATTGGGTCATATCTGATGGTTCATATCAAAAGCTATGAAGTAGCTCAAGATGTAATAGACCTACAGTATGAGGCTCAGATGGCGTTAAATGGCATGTCAGAGATTATTATGGAATCTAGAGGTCTCTATGAAATACAAGATCAAGACGGTAATTCATATGTAGATGGTACTTTAATCAATGATGGTTATGTTGCAGATACAAAAGTGTTGGCTTTCCAAGGATTAGAAGTTGGAGGACTGCCACTATATCATGTTTTTATAAAAGAAGCTGGTACACTTGCAGACCCTCTCTATGAAGTCATGTACTATAATACGACAAACCCTGCGATTTTGTTAGATTCAGATAGAGCTACCCTTTATGCACGTAATGTTAGTAATATGGCGGTCATAGCAGCCCAAGGCAGCTATACGGCTGAATTAGTTGAGGGGTCATCTGTAGTTACGCCTTTTGACAAAAGTACGGGAGTGGAAGTCGTGCTTTACCTAGAAGTTGGAGAAGAAGTTAATTTAGAGGTTCGTACGATAGCAAAATATAGAAATATAATACCAAACTAATCATAAAACCTATTGAATGATCTACAGGTCAATAGGTTTTTGTATGAAAGTATATATAAAGGGGTAATATTATGAGCATACTATATCCAAACAATCATTACAACTCGGTTCATGAAATCGACTATAAACAATTACAGGTGTTGGGCGTTAAAGCCATTATTTTTGATATCGATAATACTTTGGTGCCTTATGATATCTTAGAACCAACGCCACAAGTCATTGGCTTAATTGAAAAACTGCAGAAAGATGGCTTCAAATTATGCCTGATTTCTAATAATAATAAGAATCGGGTTGATCTGTTCAACAAAGAACTTAAACTACCTGCCATTGCAAAGGCTTACAAACCACTTTCGAAGAACATAAAAAAAGGGTTGGCGCTTTTAGGGAGTCAGGCAGATCAAACTGCCCTCATTGGAGATCAGATGTTTACGGATGTATGGGGTGGCAATAGAGTAGGGCTCTTTACTATCTTAGTTAGACCTATTCAGGATAAAGAAGAATGGATTACAAAAATAAAAAGAGGTATTGAAAAAAAAGTATTTAAAAAATATATCAGTAAAAAGGAGAAGACTAATGACTAATATTGATGGTAATACACATATATTTGGCGTAGTGGGCAATCCGGTTAATCATTCGTTTTCGCCATATATACATAATCTTTTAGCTGCAAAATTAAATATAAATATGGCATATATACCTTTAGCAGTGAAAAAAACTAATGTTGACCATTTAATTGATAGTTTAAAGACACTCAATATATATGGTTGCAATGTGACGGTGCCTTACAAGGTAGATGTCATTAAACAACTTGATGTTGTTGATAAGAAAGCCATACTTATAGGTGCCGTAAATACCATCAAAATTGTGGATCAAGTAGCCTACGGTTATAATACTGATTTGGATGGCATAAAAAAAGCTTTAGAAAAGCAAAAAGTTAATTTGGAAGGTAAAACAGTATTAATTATAGGTGCTGGTGGTGCAGCAAAAGCGGTGGCTGTTATGTGCGGGGATGCTAACGTAAAAAAATTAATCATCATGAATCGTACCAGGAAAAAAGCAAAAGAATTGTGTGAAACAATTAAAAAGTCATATGAGATTGATTGTGAAGATGCAAGCTACGAAGATACACATATCTTTGGTGAATGTCAGGTTGCATTTCAAACGACTTCAATAGGCATGCATCCAAATCTATTATCATCCCCAATTAAGGAACCCAAATACTTGTCAAAGCTTGATTTTGCAATGGATATCATATATAATCCTAGAGAAACTAGATTTATGAAAGATATGCAAGAGATGGGTATTAAAACAATCAATGGGTTAAGTATGCTATATAATCAAGCAATAAGCGCATTTGAAATATGGCAGGACATTACCATTGATTATGAAATATCTGAATTGGTATATCGAGACTTTGTCAATTATTTAGACGGTTTGGTAGACTAGAAAGTAGATTATTTGGTGATTTATGAATAATATATATTTAATAGGCTTTATGGGTAGCGGTAAAACGACAGTAGGTAAAGAGTTAGCTGCTAAATTAAATAGGGACCTTGTTGATATGGACTATGAAATTGAACAAAAACAAGGCATTTCAATTAAAGAAATATTTGAATTGCAAGGTGAAAATGCATTTAGAGACATGGAAACGAATTTCCTGAAACGTATTGAAGGACTTGAAAATAAAGTCATCTCTACAGGTGGCGGGGTAATTCTTAAAGAAGAAAATTGTAAATCCATGAAAAGTGGTGGTAAAGTGATTTTTCTTCATGCTAGAGAAGAACAACGACTAAGGATTCTGAAACCAGATGATAAACGACCTTTATTAGCAGGCGCCGATTATCAAGAAAGAATAAGTACCTTACTTGGTATCAGAGAACAATTTTACTTGGATGCAGCTGATATAATCATTCAAGCAACTGGTAAAAATATTCAAGATATAGTCCAGGAAATCATTGTGCTTTTGTAATCTTAACAGTACAATTAGGTTAACAAGCAATTTATAGTTTGATTCTAAGAAGGTGATTGTATGAAAATAATGGTAATTAATGGTCCTAATCTT
>JAQICP010000311.1 GCA_027858555.1 Vallitaleaceae bacterium | reverse complement strand
CTCCGTTAGCATCGTCGCTAGGCATATATGAAGAATATGAATGGTAGAAATATGTTTCATCTAATGGGTTTCCATCTTCATCAACAACTTCTTTACCAAAGTCAATTACTACTTCTGTTTGATCAGCTGAAACTAACACTGGAACAGGAATAGTAGTGTCTTTAACATAAGAAAGTGTGAAAGTTTTGCTAAGCATCATGTGATTAGCAAAATCTGTTGCGCCAGTTACAATTACTTCATAATCATCTTCATCTAATGAAGATACGCCTAAAGTAACTTCAACAACGTTTGAGTCGTCGCCTACTGGAGTTGCACCATAAACACCATTTGCTACTTCAACAGCTATAGCTGATCCAGAATCAATTGGCTCACTAAATGTAATGTCAAAAGTGTTAGGTCCAGTTAAAGTAATTGATTCAGCTACTGGAAGAGCAGCGTCAACAACCGTAAAGGTAATTGAAGTTTCAACTAAAACGTCAGATACTTCTAAAGTATACTCAGTTGAATTATCAAAGATACCTGCATTAGTTAATGTTAAAACTACAGTTTTACCATCAGCTTCAACAGCTGCACTTTCGATAGTTGCGCCATCAATTGTGTAGTTTGTTTCATCTTCAGCGTCATCTTTAACTACTGTAGTGTTGAAAACTACAACAGCTTCTTTAAGGTTTGTAGCAGTTACGCTTACAACAGCTAAGTCTGTAATTAAACCAGCGTCAGTAGCGATTGCTAATAAATCAACGTTAGTTCCACAGATAGTTGCGATTAATGACTGTGTACCACCAATTGGTGTTTCCATTAATGCAGCAAAGATAGCGTCAACTAAGTCGCCTCTGTCTAATGAAACATCTTCGTTAAGGCCAGCGTTAGCTGCCCAAGAACCTGCAAGCTCAGCACCAAGTGCTCTGTCAATCCATGTTTGAAGTTGTCTAGATGTTACTTCAACAGTTCCGCCGAACATAGTGCCGTCGCCGATACCATTAGTAACTTCCATGTCTACTGCAACTGCAACATATGGTTGAGCCCATACAGCAACGTCAGTGAATTCACTAACTGCTTCTAGGTCTACGTCCCAGTTTAGAGCTTCTACGATCATCTTCATCGCTTGTTCTCTGTTAGTAGTACCTGTAATATTGGCGTCAAATGTATCAACATTCACACCATCAAATAAACCTAAAGCATTCAAAACAACTGCTTTTTCTTGGCTAGTAGTAGGCGCTGCTGCAAATGCAACAGTAGCTGATGATAACATCATAGCTAAAGCTAATACTAACGAGATTACTTTTTTAAAATTTCTCATTCTTTTTTATCCTCCTCGGAATATGTTTTATTGTGACTGCGATATGCAGCCCATGTACAGTACATATTATAACACTGCCCATATCAGACATCAATGCCTCTAAGTCATCTGTAACATAACTGTAAAATAACTTAAGATACACCTACGTTATAAAATAGCACTGAATCCATTATATATAATATGAATATAAAATACAAGTGATTAATCTATAAAAGGGAATGAATATTAGGACTGGGAAAAGGTCTATTTTACAGAGAAACTTATTGTACCAAAAACTAAGATAAGGCAGCAACTCCGAGGAATTGCTACCTAACTCACTGCCTATATCACTACCTTTAATACTAACTAATTACATCCCTCTATAACTTATCTTCTCTTTTTCAACCTAAGTCCAAGTCCGAGTAATGATGCGCCTCCTAGGAATAATAGATCCATAGGAACGCCTGCTGTTTGTGGCATCACAGGTGCAGCCTCTGGTACTGGTGCGTCAAGAATTGGCGCTTCTTCTTCTACAGGTGGTGCTTCTGGTACTGGTGCCTCTTCTGGAACCTCAATCAGTTCAAAATTAGCATTGACTGTTTTTGAGACATCCATAGTAACCGTGTCACCAGCAATATCACCGTCCCATCCTACGAATTCATAGGTTGCAAAAGCAGTTGGTTCTAAAAGAACTGTTGAGCCGATTGTATGTGAACTATTACCCATAAAAGTTGATGTACCACCAAAATCAGCGGTTACTGTCAAAGTGACAGTTGTTGGTCTTGGTGTTGGTTGTGGGTCTGGTTCTGGGTCTGGTTCTGGGTCTGGTTCTTGGTCTGGTATAAGCTCAAACACACCTATTAGGGTGATATCCCTAACAACTTCGAATGTATAAGTTGCTGATGTTGACTTCAATACCATGCCTTCATCATCTTCGTACCAACCCACAAATTGATAACCAGATTCTGGTGTTGCAACAACTTCTGCATCATCACCTTCTGGGTAATCCTTTGTAAGTGGTGCTGTTGATCCCATGAGTATATCATCACTTTCGGTTTCAACAGTGAATTCTACTTCTGCTGGTGCCATACTTCTGAGATATACAGGTGTCTCAATACCTAAAGGTTCAGTTTCATTATCATAATTAGATTCCCATATCCAAAGGGCTAACAATGCGCGATCAGTTAAACCAAACTCCTCATCCTCTGCCCAATCATGTTCACCTGGTGCTGCAGCTAAAGTAAATGCCGTAACTGGCAACCAATCTTCTGATATATAAGCTGGTTTATACCACTCCAAGCCATTAATATCATTAGCTGGGTCATCATCACCCGTATAATAGTACCAATTTCCATTTGTTTCTTCATATAGATACTCTGGCTCTAGTACAGCTACTTTCGGCACATCTGTTGTTTCCTCTTCTTCAATCCCTTGTTGGAATACTAATTTGAATCCTGCAATATTAGCAGTTCCATCTGTATCCCATCCTTTTGCTGCGAAGAAAGGCACTTCGGTTATACCAGGTAGCCAATAGGTTTGTGCTTCATCATAAACCAAATTATTTATTGGTGTGCTATTGCCATTAACATAGACATCAGCACCGTCATCTGATGCAACCCATAGATTGAATATCTCTTCAAAGTGTGCTGTGTATGTCACGTCACTACTAAATCTTACATCTATCACAGGCTGAGTTAAATCGAGAACTTGTATTGGTCCTTCTAAAACCCCTAATTTCAAACCAACAAATATATCCACTTCATCTTCTATTGTCCACTCAACAAATTCAAAACCTTCTGCTGCTTTAGCTTCTAAGGTTACTTCAGTACCTGGAGCAACATCTTTCATAACTTCGTTGTCAAAGGCACCGTCATCAATTCTAACGTCGCCTCGCTCATCAACATCTACTTTGGCAGTAATTGTTACTAATTGCGCCTTTAACTCAGTCTCTTCTACCTTAGCAAACGAAAATGATGACATCGTACCTACAAGCATAGTTGTTGCTAAAATT
>JAQICP010000306.1 GCA_027858555.1 Vallitaleaceae bacterium | reverse complement strand
GCTAAATAACTGACCTACTGATAGTGGTTCAAATTTCAGAAAATGATTAACTGGTGTATAGAGAATAATAAGTAGTCCAAATACAGTTATGATATTAACCCCCCACATGACCTTATCTTTTGCAAGCCGAACTATCGATTGAAATGCAAAATCATGATCTGAGCTATTAACCTGAACCAAAAATAGATTGGACAGCATAATAATTGCAATACCCATTGCTCTTGCTAAAGGTGCATTATCAGGATTGCCATCCAGGGTGATAAAGTATGCCCCAAATGATGCTCCAAAATTAACAAGACCTTGTGTAATAATTTTAATGAAGATGCCTATGTTTAAAAGCTTCTCCCTAGGGTTACGGGGTTTCCTATCCATAATGTCTGTTTCAGCGGGTTGGCGCTCTAAAACTATAGAACAGGTTGGATCAATAATTAACTCCAATAAAACAATATGAAGTGGCAGTATAAAAATAGCTGCTGGTGTTATACCCAAAATTGGTGCTAATAGTGATGCAAACGCTATTGGAATATGAATAGTGAAAACATACCCTACTGCATTACGTATATTATCATAGATTCTTCTACCATCTTTCACTGTTTCAACAATGGTCGTAAAATTGTCATCCATTAAGATTATATCAGCTGCTTCTCTTGATACTTCACTACCTCGTTTACCCATAGCAATGCCGATATCTGCATATTTAAGTGCTGGCGCATCATTTACTCAATCACCTGTCATAGCAACAATTTCTCCATTTTCTTTAAATGCTTTAACAATGCGCATTTTATGTTCAGGGACAACTCGAGAGAAAATACTGACGTCCTTGACTTTTTCCTGAAGTTCTTCATCGCTCATTTCATTAAGCATATCACCAGTAATAATATGATTGCTATTAGGCATGCCTATTTTTTTAGCTATAGAGGAGGCTGTAACACCATTATCACCTGTTATCATTACAACACGAATACCTGCTCTATTACATACTGCAATATCTTTTTTTACACTTTCCCTTGGGGGGTCAGCCAAACCGATAAGACCTAGAAGCGTTAATGAACAATCAGTTATCTTATCTGGTATATCACTGTCATTTAGAGGCTTCATAGTTGCGACAGCAATAACACGCAGACCTTCCTCAGACATTTCTGTAATCTTTTGCTCTGTAATTTTTCTATCTTTATCTGACATCATACAAACAGTTAGAATTCGTTCAGGGGATCCTTTGGCTGCTATGACGATTTCACCATTTCTACGCCATACATGACCCATCATCTTAAGTTCATTAGTAAAGGTATATTCTGTGATAAGTTCTCCACCAAATAAATACTCCTTAGAAATACCATTGCTTTCGCAGCAACTTAACATGGCTTTTTCCATTGGATCATAGGCATCTGTTTCACAACCTAGTCCCATGGTTTCGATAAGTAACTGTGTATCTTCGGCAAGTGCCCAGGTATTTTGTACTGTCATCTGATTCATTGTTATTGTTCCAGTTTTATCAACACAAAGTACTGACACTGCGCCTAAAGTTTCTACTGATGGTAGTTTACGGACAATTGATTGCTTTTTCGCCAAGCGCCAAGCACCCATAGAAAGGAATACTGTTAAAATTACTGGGAATTCTTCTGGTATCATTGCCATAGCTAAAGTTATACCAGATAATATACTTTCAATAATTCGATCGCCTAAAATATGATTGGGAATGTTAAAGTAAGTGAAAACACCAACAAGCACAAACAATACAGCAGCTATCGTTGCACATATCTTTACTAAACTGCCCGTTTGTTTTTGAAGTGGTGTGTTTTCATCTGGTGCAGAGGCAACATTTACACCTATTTTCCCATATTCCGTAGTCGCACCGATTTTATCAACCAGTACCGCTGCTGTTCCTTGTGTCACCAATGTTCCGGCATAGCAATAATCCTTACGCCAATAATCTTCTGAACTCTTAGCATTATCCGTCGTTACTTTCCAAACACCTTCAGCTTCTCCAGTAAGAGAAGATTCATCCACGCAAAGGTCGTTGCACTTTATAACAATACCATCAGCAGGAATTTTAACCCCCTCATAGATCATCATTAGATCACCCGGAACAAGATTGGCGCTTGCTATAACAATTTCTTTGTCATCACGAATAACCTTCACATGGGGAGCTGATAAGTCCTTTAAGGCATTTAAAGTCTTGTCGGTTTTCCATTCTTGTATAACATCAATGCTGATAATACCTATAACAAACATCAGCATTATTGCACCATCTCTTGGCTCTCCAAGGATAAAATAAATAACTGCAGCAACAATCAACAACAAAAACATAGGCTCACTAAGAATATGAAAGACCTTCTTGATGAAGCTTTCTTTCTATACTAGAGCTAATTCGTTTTTGCCATATTTGTCCTGCAGTTTCTTTGCTTCAATGGAACTGAGTCCCGTCACGTTTTGTTTGTTTTCTGTCATAAAAGTTACCTCCGTTTAGCCTTTTAGGCATTCGCTTGATAGCTATATGGCACTCCATTCAAGTTCATTATTCCTTTAGGTATAAAAAAAACACACCTATGGAACATGCTACTGTCCCACAGATGTGTATAGTATCACCATCTGCTGCCACACCTTGTGGCCCGGCCCCATGACCTTAATTTATATAAGGTTCAT
>JAQICP010000284.1 GCA_027858555.1 Vallitaleaceae bacterium | reverse complement strand
ACACTGTTGTATTAATTATTGCTTTCATATGGCACCTCACTTAACCCAAATACTTACCTGTTTTCAGTGTCACTAGCTCACCATTATCAATAATAAATCTACCGCTGCAGATGGTTGCTTCCACCTGACCTAGTACTTTCTTTCCTTTATAGACATTATAATCACAATTCGAGTGACCACCATTAATGGCATGTATATGGTCAGGATTATAAATCACTATATCTGCATCCGTACCAATGTTCAAACTACCTTTTTCTGGATATAAACCATATATTTTAGCAGTACTCACGGTCATTTTATCTATTGCGTTAATGCCGTACAAGCTATACATCAAGTCAAATGCATGCTCAACGCCACCGATGCCCATAGGCGTTCCTATCAACTGTGTTTTATTTTTTTCATAGCTCATAAAAGGACAATGGTCTGTGCCAATGGTACTGACATGAGCAAATAATTTTTTTAATTTATTAACTTCTATTTGTCGGCGTAATGGTGGCGCAAGCAGATACAGATAACCATCACTTTTTTGAAATACACTTTCATTTAAATAAAAATAATGTGGACAACTCTCAATAAACATATGCTTGCCAAGTATATCTGAGTAGTTATCTACTAATGTTTCTAGTGTCTTACCTGAACTTAGGTGGACCATGTACAGCTTACCCTCTGTGTCCCTAGCAAACTGAGCTAGCTTAAGTGCTTCTGATGTTTCAGCTTCTGATGGACGACTAAGGGTCAAGTCCTTCACAAGAAATTCTTCATCCAGTCTAATCATATCGTCATTCTCTATATGGGCTAAAACTATAAAGTTCTGTTCTTTTGATAATGTTAGCAGTTCGATAATTTCTTTATCATAGGTTCTTCTATCTGAATCTGAATAGGTGGTAAATAACTTGACTGATTCAAGGTTTAACCTTGTCATCTCTTTGACAATATTACCAACTTCCCCCTTAGGATTAGCTACGGTCGCATGAAATGCATAATCTATGACTGACTTTTCAGCCAAGGCTTTCCTTGCGATTAATGCAGGTTCTAACTGATCTGCCTTTGATATGGGATCCAGAAAATCAATTATTGTTGTAATGCCGCCATATGCCGCTGCGACTGAGCCTGTTTTGAAATCGTCTGCTGACGTATAAGCACCGACATTTAGTTCAAAATGCACATGAGGATCAATAAATCCTGGTAAAATCCATCTATCTTTCGCATCATAAACACTATTGCATTCAAAAACATCTGAAGATATAGCCACTATCTTCTCACCTTGAATGTATAGATTTTTTCGTACCAGATAACCGTCTATATAAGCTTTGCCATTGAATATCCCTATGTCATAGAGTGCCATTATTACTAATCTCCAGTCTTTATAAGTTGATACTTCTTGATATCATATCTAGTAACCACATCTTGAATCAGATCTTCTCTCACTGTGATATATATATTACTTCTTGATTTCAACATTTTTTGTAGTATCCCATCGAAGCCTTTGCCCGCGAGTTCCAAAGGACCTATCTCATCTAAAAATATGGCTTTCATACCAAAGCCAATCATATCCTTGATACAAGTTTCTATCCAACTTACTGCTTTTTTTGACAAACAATAAGGTCCAATCTGACAGAGTGTCTCGTAATCTTTTGCTACATCTTCTTCTCTTACAATCAAATCCATCTGATTACCATTTGATAATTGAGTCGCTTTGTAACCATT
The DNA here is from genome assembly GCA_027858555.1 of Vallitaleaceae bacterium. GTDB lineage: Bacteria > Bacillota > Clostridia > Lachnospirales > Vallitaleaceae > JAQICP01. The sequence goes on along the minus strand of JAQICP010000284.1, from coordinate 4,749 downwards.
AACTTGGTTACCAACCATAATCTTTTCTGCTATGAAACCATCTGAGTTCATATCGAGTCTGTTGTAATCTATAGCATCTTTGCCAGTATCATTACTAGTAGCATTACCGGTAGCATACACAGACTCACTTCCCGGACCACTCATACCTTCAACACTTCTTTGTCCATTAAGCCCTTTAAAAAGTTCAATCATTTTAGTAGTCTTGCCTGAATTAATACGCCCTGTTACTATATAAACCATTAATACTTACCCCTCATATGCTTAGCCCCATGCTTATTGTACTCGATGGTAAGCATTTCAGCGGCAATGGATATAGCGATTTCAGCTGGCGAACCACCACCAGTATCAAGACCAATAGGTGAATAGAAGTTAGACAAATCGACATCCTCACCAAAGGCGTCAATTGTTTTACTTAAGTAATCCTTCAACTTTGTTATGGAACAGAGCATACCGATGTACTTTGGCTTTAAGCTGAGTTCAAGCACCTTATGGATCACATTGTAATCGTATTTATGGGATGGTGTGCATACGATGACATAACTGCCTTGCTTAATCGAATGCGCCTCAATATAATCTGTAAATGCCATACAGTAAGTCTCATCGGCACCGTGAAATACTTGAATGACTTCCGGTCGATCATCAATCACTGTTATGTGATAAGGCATGGTCTTTAGTATATTAGTGAGTGCCTGTCCAACATGACCGGCGCCAAAAATATACACATGCCCTTTCACCCCAATATACTCAAAGAAAAGGGTAGCGGTCCCACCACAAGCCATGGGAAGGGTTTCGGCATCTTCAATAATCTTACCTTCATTAAGCAAATATTTCTTAAGGGTGCTTTCATGGGCATCCATAAGTGTTTTGCATAACTCCCTTGCTGCGTATTCAAGGGCGCCACCACCAACCGTACCATAAGCCTCATCAGACTCAGTCACCAACATCTTTTTACCAACTTCTACCGGTCCTTCTCCATGTTTTTCGACGACGGTAACCATCATACAGGATTCCCCGTTTTGTTTGTGTTTTAGTAATGCATCATAGATATCCATATATCACCATGCCTTTGTGTATTGTCGTACTATGTGTAATCATTAACATCGATATATGCATAAAATACGTTAAACATCATGTATGTATACCCCGTATGCCTAGAAGAACTAACATACGTCCCTGTACTATGCCTATAGCTAGGTTAACTCTTGATCTAGTCAATAAGATGCTCGAATTATATCGCTAATTCTTATAACTTTCTGTTGCAATGCATACTCAACTTACATAACATAGGTGACTATAAGCGCCACAAGTAATGTTGAGCCAACGATCACTGGTTTTAGATTAAATACATTTCCAACTAGTAGCCTCTTTTTTGATTCAAGCCAAACCGCACCGAATAACAAACAAGCACTAAGCGTGCCACTAATTACTACGAAGCTGACGCCATCTGCAGGTGTTGCTAAAAACTGAGCTAGATTACCTGTCATTATAAACTGAATATACATATATAACACAAATACAGCTCGCCAACCAAGTGACGCCATTACTGCTCCGATGCCGCTTACTAACGATTTTGTATTTACAAGATATGGATACACAACCATTACAATCATGGCTTCAACAATAATGCTAACCATAGGATTAAGTGTCTTAAACACACTTAGTTCTGGCAAGAAAAAGTCAACTGATTTTATAGCAGCTGCGACTAATCCAACATAAAGAATGCTACTTCTTGAGCCTAATACTCTATAAACTCTGACCAGTATAAATGAAGCTATTGGGAACATAATCAGTCCAGCTATAAAAGTTGGCACTAAATGTAACACATACCCTAGTGTCGCTTCTATAATACCCCATATGGCACCATAGAATAGAATCGTAGACAATCCGTTTCGTTGTTTTTTCATTGTGATTCCTCCGTGTAATTATTATATTTTTATCATTTAGCATAGAATAATACTTTGTTTCATATGTTAATGGCTTGTTGCCATTATTTGTCGTTAAAGTATATTACTAATGTTTGTTGCCATTATTTGTCGCTATTGTATATTGTTAATGTTTCTTGCTATATTACATGCTTATAGTGTGTTGTAATAGTTTCTCACTTCTTCAACGCCATAATACCTGAGAGTACTTTTTCTGGTGTTATCGGCAAACTTGTAATTCTGACACCTACAGCATTATAGATAGCATTGGCAATGGCTGCCGGAGGTGTATCAATACCTATTTCACCCACTGATTTCGCACCATATGGACCGGATTCTTCATAACTATCTGCAAATTCCACTCGTATGGAAGTGACTTCTTTACGGGTTGGAATTCTATAGTTCATCAGATTATTAGTGACCTGTACGCCTTTGGCATTATAGATGACGTCCTCATAGACTGCCATGCCGATACCTTGTAATATGCCACCTTCAACTTGACCTCTTGCCAGTAATGGATTGATAGTGGTCCCACAATCTACAACCGCTACATAGTCCACTATATCAAATTCACCTGTTTCTATATCCACATCCACTTCCACAAAACCTGCCATGAATGGGGGTGGCGAAATAGTGCCAACATAGGAATCTGTGGCAACCAATTGTCTCTGATCTTCATTATAATAGAGACGATTGGCCAGCTCTTTCAAAGTCATTGTTTTATCTGAATCCCTCACTTGAAGTGTGCTCCCATCGTATATAACGTCGTCTACACTAACCTCCAAGGCTTTTGCACCTTCTTCTATTATCATCTGGCGCATATTGTCAGCGGCTTTTTTAACCGCGTTTCCTGAAATGTAAGTCGTTGATGAAGCATACGCCCCTGTATCAAATGGTGTCAGATCGGAATCGGATGAATACACAATCACTTGGTCCAGCGTGGTGCCAAGAGACTCTGCTGCAATCTGAGCAAGCACGGTGTCACTGCCCTGTCCAATATCTGTGGCACCTATTAGTAGATTATAAAATCCATCATCGTTAAGTTTAATGATTGCTGATGCCATATCGATATAAGGAATACCGGAGCCTTGCATGGCTATTGCCATACCCATACCTTTCACTTTAGTCTTAGAAAGTTGTTGCCTTGGGTATTTTAAGTGCCAATCGATGAGCTTGGCTCCTTGATCTACACAATAGGGAAGCTTGCAAGAATCCATATTCATGGCTGTGCCTTCAGTGCCTTCTCCCATCTTTGCAAAGATTGGTGAAGTCTCACCCTCATCAATCATATTCATCTTTCTAAAAGTGATTGAATCGATACCAAGCTTCGCACATAGGTTTTCAACAGCTGATTCAATGGCGTAATTACCTTGAATGGCACCATAACCTCTGTATGCTCCAGCTGGTGTGTGATTAGTATAAACCACTTTACCACCGAATCTAACTGCACCCACTTTATTATACATAGGTAGCACCTTAGAGCCTGCAATCATAAATACTGTAAGGGCATGTTCTCCATAAGCCCCTGTATCAGATAAAACACGCATATCTATACCTTGTAATTTACCACTCTTTGAAGCCCCTAGTGTAATATCAAAACGCATCGGATGTCTTGAATAATAAGATTCAAATACTTCTTTTCTGGTGTAATTCATTTTACAAGGTCTTCCTGTCCTCAAGGTCACAGCAGCCACAAAGAATTCTCCGTGGATACATTGCTTACCACCAAAACCACCGCCCACTCGCGGTTTAATCACACGAATCTTACTAAGTGGATATTCTAATCCTTGTGAAAGTATACGCCTCACATGGAAAGGTGTTTGGGTTGATGAATAGATGACCAGACGCCCTTGATAATCAATTCGCGCATTAGACGTATGTGGTTCCATCATCACATGGGCCTGGGCTTGTGTATAGTAAGTCTCTTTATAGATCACATCTGCTTTTAATAATACATCTTCAACACTACCCACTTCCATTTCATAAGTAGCCGCAATATTCTCTTTAGGCTCAAACCCAATAGGAAACATCTCATGAATTTCAGGTTCTGGATGTATGATGGATTCGTTCTTATAAGCTGTTTCAAAATCTAAAATAGCTGGTAATACCTGGTACTTAACTTCTATCAATTCTAAAGCACGTAGTGCAATAATCTCGTCCTCTGCAGCAACAGCCGCTACTTCATCTCCCACATATCTAACCCGTTCATCTAATATGAACTTGTCATGTGGAGAAGGTTCTGGATAGCCTTGACCTGCTCTGGTAAATGGAATTCGTTTGAAATCTTTATGAGTTAGCACACAAATCACGCCTTCTAAGACTTTTGCTTTTTCAGTGTTAATTGATGTAATAATAGCGTGAGCATGTGGACTTCTAAGTACCTTAACAACCAATGAATTAGGCTCTGCCAAATCATCTGTATAAGCTGGTTTTCCTAACATCAAACCTTTACCATCAACTGATGGGAGTTCATGACTGACACATCTCATAGGCTCACCTCCATATATTTTTTGATGGCTTCATGCTGCGCTATATAGCCAGTACATCTGCATAAGTTACCAACCATATAATCTCTTATATCATCATCTGTTGGGTTGACTAATTCGTTCTTCATGGCGTATACCGTAAGGGCTAGTCCAGGGTTACAAAATCCACATTGGTCTGCTCCCTCATGGCCAAAATAATCCGCTAACAAGGAGGCCTCTTCTGCAATACCTTCCACAGTTGTTACCGAGTGGCCATCTGCCTTTACAGTCAGATAACTACAAGATGCAATAGGTTTCCCATCTAGTAAAACGGTACAGACACCGCAAGATGAAGAATCGCA
>JAQICP010000268.1 GCA_027858555.1 Vallitaleaceae bacterium | reverse complement strand
TCCTCCAAATAAGGTAAAATAATATGTGAACCTATCACCTGATACATAAACTTCTGATTCAGTATAAGCCTTTACTTCTGCCGTATGTGTACCCTCAGTTAATGTAGATGCATCCAGAGTATCAGTTTGACCTGAGTTATTACCTGGTATATCAAGCACTGATGCAGTATCGATAAATATCTCATACCCATCTTCATGCCTCACATTATCCGGATTCCACTCAACATCTACAGATTGTGTATCCAAGATTAAAGGATCTGCTTCTGAATCTGCTGTTGCTGTTACGCTGATTGATGGTGTGCTAGATGCAAATGCCCCAACCTTCATACTCCCAACAAGCATAGTTGTTGCTAAAATTAGTACTAATAATTTACTTAACTTGTTCTTCATTTTTCATCCTCCATATTTTTTACAATCAATTGATGAGTTTCTCGATTCCAGTTAATCCATCTAGATAGCCTGTATGTCCTGTGCATCATCCCAGTTTCTTAGCGAACTACCCTCCTCGAAATCCTTACGAACAGCCTCTCCTATTAGATGGATCAATTCATGTTCGCTTCTAAAACGAATGGTCACACCCGTATCGAGCCGCTGAATCGCTCCTTGCCAACTGTGGTTTTCATGACGATATATTGATACCAAAAAATTGGTTCCACCTAATTTATGTATATCCTTTGTGTAATTTGATTGATCTACCATATCGTCTAATCCTCGCAATTGCTAATACTAAGCTCTGTTCATAGTTATAGTACTATTATACGGATGAGCTGTGACACCACCTGAATATCCATGTGACATCAACGTGATATTACCGTGACATATTCGTGACATGTAATAGGAAGTGCGATCAAAGCGCCAGTACGTGTCTTATCCCTCGAAGTTTCTTAGGCTATAGCGTTAAGTTGTTTTAGCGCAAATGAAGATGGTTCTATTTTAACAAGTACTTTCCTGGCAAATAAAAAGGAACTCCTTTTGAATTCAGGCGTTCCTTAATGTATCGATATTTTAATAGTCATTCTATTATATACACATAAAGCTGTTAGTAGCTCTTCTATTATATATGTTGGTTTAGTCTTAGTTCTTCTATTATATATGTCAGCCTAGTTATGGTACTTCTATTCTATATGTCGGCCCAGTCTAGGAACCTCTGAAAGATGCGTAATCTCCGCTACTATGGTGGTATCAAATTCGTCTTTGGTACTTAGCACCCTTCGAAGTACTTCTTCCATGACTGATTTCTTAACTTCAGGCAGTAACACTAAGAATTGATGTTCGTTCCATTTTGTCAATGTATCTCCTTTACGCAGGTGCTCCATCAGATATCTTTTAAGACGATTAGCCCTTAATTCTTTTTGAGAATGGGTATCACCTTTATTATTAGCCACAGTCAGTACACCAATACTAAAGTCAGCGCCAGACCGTTCACTTCTTCTTCGTTCTAATTCATAGATTGACTTGAATGCTTCAACCTCGCAAAAAAATGCGCTTTCAATATAGGTATCGGACTCGAGTATGCCGGTTAAGTCTTCTTCGGAGTAGATCTCATGTTTGGATAGCAATAATTTTTTATGGAGCGTTCTCATCTTAGTTGACGGATGAACGCCCATCTCTTTATCGTAAAATGCCGTAATGTGCGCATAATGATCTAATGCTTGTCTCCGCTCGCCCTTCATACCCATAGCTTCCATCAATTCCAGGTGAAATTCTTCTTCGTATACATCTATCAATATCGCCTTGTGGCAGAGTTTTAATATCTCATCGTAGTCTTCTTTTTCTTTTAGTATCTTAATTACGTTATGCATAGTCTCCAAGAACAGACGTCTATAACGATTTCTTACAGGAAAAACCCAATAATGATCGACGCATTCAGGCAAATAATCGCCTATGTATAATGCCAGTGCACGCTGATATGTGACCACGGCTTCACTAGAATCAGTTTCCATCAGATTATTACCCTGCCGAATCAAAGCTTCAAAAACGTCAACATCTAAGCGAATATCAATCTGCCCGTTCCACCTATAATAACCATTAGTATATAGCAATGTTCTGCTCTCATCACTAATATGATCCTCTTTTAGAACCTGTCTAAGTCTATGCATCTGTGTTCGCAAGGTGCTCTTAGGGTCTGTATAATTCACTGAAACCCACAACTGATCTAAATGCGCTTATGGTGTAAATGCTTTTTCTCGCACTGTTAGCATGAATTTATAGAGTTCCCA
>JAQICP010000255.1 GCA_027858555.1 Vallitaleaceae bacterium | reverse complement strand
GAGGTTAGAGGCACTCATGGCGCAGGTGAGATTGTAAAGCACCTTGAAAAAACAGGCATAAGTTTTGAATATCTGATAGATGAAGGCGGTTGTGTTACCAAGGATGCAATAAAGGAAATCAACCGGCCGTTAGCACTTATAGGTATAGCTGAAAAAGGCTACGCTGATATTGAACTCACTGTGAAAACAAAATCAGGCCATTCATCTACACCACCAAAACATACGTCAGTTGGGTTGTTAGCTCAGGCTATTGTGAATCTTGAACGACATCAGATGAAGATGTCACTCGCGACGGTAAAGGGATTTTTCAAGAAAATCGGACCTGAACTAAAAGGTATGAATAAAATAATTACAGCGAACCTATGGTTATTTGGCGGTTTGTTTAAACAAATATTTTCAAAAACCAATAATGGCAATGCACTACTTAGAACAACAACTGCAGCTACGGTGTTTGAAGGCGGTATAAAAGCCAATGTATTACCAGAAGAGGCTAGAGCGATCGTTAATTTTAGAATTGGCAGTCATCAAACCATAGATGAAGTAGTTAGCCATATCAAAAAAGTGAACAAGCGCATACCCCTTGATATCAAGGTTCTAGAAGGCAATAACCCATCAAAAGTATCAAGTGAAACGAGTACCGGGTTTAGATTAATTGAATCTGCTATTGGTCATGTGTTTGATAATGTGGTTATAGCGCCTTATCTGACATTGGCTCGAACTGATGCTATAAAATATGAAGCAGTTGTTACCGATATGTACAGATTTGCACCCTATCAAGTATCAAACGCAGAGCTTGCCAATATTCATGGCGTTAATGAACGAATCAGTTTAGTGAACATTGACAGAGCCTTTAGTTTCTATGAATATATATGCCTGAATTGTAGATAGAAAATTCGGAAAGAAGAAATTATGACAATGAAATTATTAGTAGAAGGTCTAGCAGCTTTTGAATATATCTTGAATCGAGTAAATCATGCTCAAAAAAGTATCACCATTAATATGTTTATTTGGCGTAATGATAGAATCGGCAATGACCTTGCAAAGGCATTATTAGATGCAGCTGACAGAGGTGTCAAGATTAAAATCGTCAAAGATAAATTAGGTGGCGTTTTTGAACTTGCAGAAGAAACCAGACTTAGTTTTTTTAATCAGCAAATGGATATGGTTGGTAAAATAAAAGCAAAAGGTATTGATTATTTATATCCCATGAAAGGCAAAAGTTCATCAAAGCCAGGTAAAAATCATTTACTTGAAAACTTAATTAGTCATCCCGGTATATCCTTAGATGTTAATCGTTATATAGCAGACCATTCCAAATTCTATATAATTGATGATCGGATTCTTATACTGGGCGGCATTAATGTAGAAGACAAAGAACTATATACCGATGTTGAAGGTAAGCATTACCATGACTATATGATTGGTTTTGAAGATGAGCATATGGTCAGTCTGTTCAAAGATAGATTTTTTGGTGACCAGCCATGTGATGGCGATAGACCTGTAGAATTTATATTTAATCGTTACAATAGGGGTCAATTGGAAAAAGGTGCAAAGGATGGATTATTAGCCTATCTTAATAAAACGGTAGGCAAGATGGACATTGTGATGGCCTATCTGGGGGATCAAACCATGACTGACAAGATCATAGAGATGGCCAATAATGGTATCGAAGTGAGTTTAATGCTATCAGCGAAGGCAAACCTTCAACATGATACCAATATGAGAATTGCAAAACATATACTTAAGCAAACGGATAACCAAGTTAAGTTGTATCTAAATCCTAAAATGATTCATGCCAAGTTAATCAGTATAGATGATCAATTTCTGACGTTTGGCTCCACCAATCTAAACAAACAAGCTATGGTTAATCTGGGTGAGTTGAACGTATGCGTCAAGATGGATAAGGCTATGGCTAGTCAGTTGAGGGATGTTATACAGACAGAAAAAAATGCATCTAGATTCATAGAATCTTATGAACATATTGTATATAATAAAGTAAGAGCTTTCCTTGAAGGACCATTTTGTTAGAGCGCTATTCTTATAAGTGGCTTTGTTGTAATTGTAGTCATAAGTATCATGTCATTAGCGTATAAATATATATATTTATTGGTCAATAATATGAGGTGGACCTTTAGGAACAATCAATCATAGTAATAGGTATAATATCACAGCGGCAGCATATTGATGTAATCAATTAGTCGCATTAGCTAGTATTTTAATAGAATCTATTATATAATATTTCATAGGGCTATAGTCACGAGTTGGTTATAATTGGGTGAATTCAATGAATAAGAAGAGAAGACGTATTGGGATATTAATCGTTACAATCGATAAATATTATCAAAAGGACTTATGGAAGGGTATGGAGTCATATGCTAAGAAACATGATATAGATCTCATGTTTTTTTGTGGTTCACCATTTGAAGCGCCTCAATGGGATGTGTCTCATTACAATTCTATCTATAACCTAATTAATACTTCTGAGCTGGATGGGCTTATCATAACCACCAGCAGTCTTGGTAATTATATTGGAAAAGACAGGTTGGAAAAATATATCTGTCGTTACTATAATATACCGACTGTTAGTATTTCTTTTGATTATCCGGATTATCAAATCGTACAGATAGATAATGAAGCAAGTGTTATGGAAATGATGAATCATCTTGTTCTTCAGCAC
>JAQICP010000243.1 GCA_027858555.1 Vallitaleaceae bacterium | reverse complement strand
ACAACAGCTGTAACAGCAACAACAGTAATGACGTGGGTAATAAAATTGTTGATAACGGTGCTGAAAAAAATAATATTACCTGTTATATGTCAACTAAGACAGGTATTAAAAAAGTTGATTTTGGCAACTATCTAGATAGACTAAATTAGGGTTAGGCTTACCTTGAAAAAAGCGATTCTTTAGTGTAGAATATAGGCACTATAAATAGTGAGGTTAACTATGATTGATAAAGCAACATTCGATAATAAAAAGAGGATTATTATTAAGGTAGGTTCTTCTTCTTTAACACATACGACTACAGGACATATTAGTTTATCAAAGCTCGAACAATTTGTGAGGCAAGTTGCGGATCTGAAAAATAGTGGCAGGGAAGTTATTGTAGTAACTTCTGGTGCTATTGCAGTTGGCGTAAGCGCCCTACATTTAGATAAGCGTCCAATTAAGTTAGATGACACACAAGCTGTTGCAGCAGTTGGACAGGCATCTTTGATGATGTTATACCAGAAATTATTTAGGGAATATAATCATGTTGTGGGACAGGTTTTAATTACCAAAGACCTGATTGACCATGAAGAAAGAAAGCAGAATGCCATACGTACTTTTGCTTCTTTACTTAATTATAACGTCATACCAATTGTTAATGAGAATGATACTGTGGCTACTGAGGAAATTGAATTTGGCGACAATGATAGTTTATCAGCTATTGTTGCGGAATTGGTTAGAGGAGATTTGTTAATTCTTCTATCAGATATTGATGGTTTATATGATAAAAATCCTAAACTACATCCTGATGCAGTCTTAATACACGAGATAACAACTATTGATGACTCGGTTTTTGCAATGGCAGGTGATACACATTCGAAAATCGGCACAGGTGGCATGGTCACCAAGTTACTGGCAGGCGAAGTGGCAAATAAAGCAGGTATTGATATGATTATAGCCAATTCAGTCATGCCACAAGTAATTAATCGAATTTTTAGTGGTGAACAAATAGGTACTTATTTTAAGGCGAAGCCACTGGTATAGGAGTTAATATGGAACAAAAGAAAATAGATCGAATCAATGAACTAGCGGGTAAGAAAAAGACAACAGGACTTACAAAGCTAGAACTAGAAGAACAAGCAGTACTTAGAAAAGAATATATCCATTTGTTTAGAAAAAATCTTATAGATACCATGGAGTCTGTCAGTGTACAAGACGATGATGGTACCATAAGAAATATGAGTGATATCACTAAGAAGAAACATATAGAATAAGTGACAAATAATACTATTTTAGGAAGTGTACTTAACCAATGGCAAATGACAAATATCTTATAAGAGAGAAATATAAATATATAAGAAATCAGATGTCTCCGAAGGATGTCACCCTATGTAGTACTGTCATATTCAAAAATATTATGAATCATGATGCATACAAGTTGGCAAGTTGTGTGTTTGTCTATATGAGCATGTTTCATGAAGTAGATACCTATGATTTTATTGTTGAATCATTAGCTTTAGGCAAAACCATTGCAATACCTAGAATCGAGAATAAAACCATGGATTTTTACAAGATTGAAGATATTGAGGATGTGAAACAAGGATACTTTGGTATCTTAGAACCTGTTTCTAATCATATCTTGACACCTAGGGACAATGACTTGATGATTATACCAGGGCTCGCTTTTGATATTCAGGGCTATCGGGTTGGATATGGTGGTGGGTACTATGACACCTATATCAGTACGCATCAAGGTATACAGTATGTTAAGGCAGGTGTTGCATATGAGGTGCAAGTTACCAGTGAAGTCCCAAGAAAATCATATGACCAACCAATCGATTTGTTATTTACGGAAGCACTGGACTATAAATTCACTAAACTGTAATACATAAGGAGTAAACATGATAGCCTATCTAAGTGGAGTCTTAAGTAAAATTAAAGTACAATCCATAATTATCGAAGTGAATTCAATTGGCTATGAGATTTATGTACCAAGATCCATGTTGGAAGACTGCCCATCAATAGGTGAGGAAATGGTGGTCCATACATATCTATATGTCAGGGAAGACATCATGATGCTATATGGGTTTATGACTGAAGAAGATTTGGAAGTATTTAAAAAACTAATTACAGTTAACGGCATTGGTCCAAAAGGCGCATTAGCGCTACTGTCAACTATATCTGTAGATGAACTGAAGCTAGCCATCATTACCGAAAATGATGAGATAATTGCTAGGACACCGGGGATCGGTAAGAAAACAGCCCAAAGATTAATTATCGACCTTAAAGATAAATTAGACCTTACTTTATTTGACACAAAAATAAATATTGAGCAGCTTAATGGTCTAAGTAGCGATTCAGGTAGTCCAAGACAAGAAGCTATAGAAGCGTTAGTTAGTCTTGGGTATTCTAGTCACACGGCAGTACAGGTAGTAAAGAAAGTCACAGATTATAAAGATGTTGAAGATATAATCAAGCAAGCCTTAAAGCAGCTGGCGTTAATATAAGTGTAGCTTTAAATTGTAATATGATATGATAACTAAACCATGATAAATGTGAAAATCATAGTAAGTAACATATAAAAAGCAATACATAGAACTAGATTTAGATAGTGAATAATAGGGGAGAATATATGGCAGGCGAATCAGTGGCAGACAAATCAGTGGAAAACAGAATACTAACAACTGAATATATTCAAGACGATGCACATATAGAAAACTCTTTAAGACCTAAGACTTTTGAAACTTATATTGGTCAAAAAAAAGTTAAGGAAACTATAAAGGTATTCATTGAGGCTGCTAAAATGAGAAAAGAGCAGTTGGATCATGTATTATTATATGGCCCGCCGGGTCTCGGTAAAACAACGTTAGCAACGATTATTGCCCATGAGATGAATGTGAATGTTAAAATCACCTCTGGACCAGCTATTGAAAAACCAGGTGAAATGGCTGCCATCTTAAACAACTTAAACCCAGGAGATATATTATTCATAGATGAGATTCATAGACTTAACAGACATGTGGAAGAAGTGCTATATCCTGCAATGGAAGATTTTGCCATAGACATTTTAATAGGAAAAGGTTCTTCTGCCAGGTCCATTAGATTGGACTTGCCTAAATTCACCCTAATAGGTGCGACTACCAGACTTGGATTATTATCATCACCACTTCGGGATCGTTTCGGTGTTATACACCGACTGGAATTTTACAAAGAATCAGAACTGATTGAGATATTAAACCGTTCAGCCCAAGTGCTGGATGTTAAGATGGATAAAGATGGCGCCAGCGAAATGGCAAGACGTTCAAGAGGAACTCCCTGGCTTGCAAATCGTTTTCTTAATCGGGTACGGGACTTTGCTCAAGTCAAATATGCTGGTGATATAACAAAAGAAGTTGCAGAATATGCATTAAATACATTAGAGGTTGATCCACTTGGCCTTGATAAGATTGATCGTAAGATGATTCTAACAATGATTGAAAAGTATAATGGCGGACCTGTAGGGCTCGATACATTAGCTGCATCAATAGGTGAGGAATCTGAGACAATCGAAGATGTATACGAACCATATCTAATGCAACTTGGTATGATAAACAGGACACCAAGAGGTAGAGTGGCGACAGATTTTTGTTATAAACATTTTGGCATCCAGCGTAATAGTGATGGTCATAACAAATGATGCTTAATGAGTGAGTGGGCAACTATCAATGCAGTTTAAGAAGGAGAACATAATGGTAAAGTTACCAGATGAAAAAGGGTTTTTTGGGGAATTTGGAGGCAGTTTTGTACCACCAATGTTAGAAGGCATCTTAAATGATGTTAAGGTTGAATTCAATAAGTTAAAAGATGATCCAAAGTTTAATGAAGAGCTAGATTACTATTTCAAGCATTATGTGGGAAGACCAAGTCCTCTATATTTTGCTGAAAAATTAACAAAAGAATTAGGCGGTTGTAAAATATATTTAAACCTAAATTGCAATGACAAGTTGAACTAGTTTTCAACTGTAAAAATATGTATGTCGTTATTGTTATATTCCATAGAGTTCATCATCAAAGGCTTCATCTGGTGTAAGGTAATTAAGTATT
>JAQICP010000225.1 GCA_027858555.1 Vallitaleaceae bacterium | reverse complement strand
GCATTGTGGGAAGCAAGCTTCAATGATATCATCTCATCGGCAGCTACTACTTCTTCTTCTGGTGTCGTCACCTCTTCACCATCTTGTACATCAGGCGTTGTCACCACTTCACTCACAGGCTCATCCCCTTTGCAAGCTGCAAGAGAAAACACCATGCTTAAAACAAGTAAAATCATTAACAATTTTTTCATAACTAATTCCTCCTTAGTTTTTATTTTCATATAGCAAATACTTTTGTATTTACTATGAAAACCATATTGATGCGCACCCTATGAGCACGACTTCCCGTTTACGGGCTACCACTCTATTTCAAAGACTTCTTCGGTAAAAAGAATATCTAGTGCTTGGCTCACTCTAGTGTAAAAAAGCTCTTTAATCGTAAACTCTGTGAGTCCGTTAACCTCAGCATAAATTCTTCGAGATTCAGCTGCATATAAATTCAGCTCATCATCTGGTTTGTTTACATCACGGTAACGGTAAGTGATGTTCATTAATGAGAGTCCAGGTAGTTCGATTTGCTCGTCCATCGTATTATCATGAGCAGCACTTGTTATTAGCTTGTAAAACCTTCTGAAACGATCTAGGTCAAAGCTTTCTCCATTACATGTAACTGCCAAATCATCATTGGTTGTTCCCGACAACTCAAACACATAACGCTCATCTGCCCTTTGTATCTCCAGGGCTTCTAAGTCAAATAACAAAGGAGAAAAGAACCAACGTACTGGGAATTGCTCCAAAGTCACTCCATAAAAATAAGGAGGACTTATCTGATATATGACACCTCTCTTGTTGCACGAAGCATAGAATATGCCACTTTTTTCTAATATCTTGATTTCATATCGAACACTCTCTTCATCTGGAGTCCTTTTGTAGTCAAACACCACCTCCATATCTGGACGATCAAATCCAAATATCGCCATAGCCTCTTCACTAAGGTTATAGTCGATAATGTCCTCCGCTTTTAATCCTAATACAGAATCAAACACTAAGGAAGCATAACGTTCATCGACCCTGTGATTCATACCGTTAATCTCAATCAAATGTGACGCTGACCCAAATGAACTGGCATCTAACATACTCTGCTCATTTTCAGCCACCACAGGCGACAATGTGACTTTTTCTTCTAAAGTGCCACCCTCAAGCGTCATCATCTTTACATGACCTAAAGATGATTGACTTTGTGCCGGCATCAGTGGCGTTATGTAGTTACTAATAAAGTATTTCTCCGGCTGCTTAAAGCCATTTACTCGCTCTTCTCCAATTAAGTACACACCATCAAAATCACTAATCGAGCAATAATAACCTTTACTAATTGGCTCATAATTACCAATCGTCAGGGTCATTTCCTCACCATCGATATATATTACGTCAATCACAGCGGCTTTGTTATTCAAACCATAGACATCTAGACTTTGCGGGCGTTTTATCTCAGTTACGGCATATACTGCAGCCGCATCGGTCATCATATCCACAAACCGTTCCATATCCACCACATCAATGGGGACTTCGCCTAACACATAGCCGCCATCCATGAAGTCAACATACAGATTGCCATATTCATTTTGGATATGGACACTGCGAACATCGGTTGGCGGAGAATTTCTAAACACCACTTTCGTAATCTGTTCCTCACTTTTTGTTGCATTTAGCACAAACATCGCACTAAATAGTATGATAACGATACCAAGTTGCATCAGGATCAACCTTATCTGTCTTCCCATCACTTGTACCTCCTCATCGCAAATACCGCGATTCCGGTGACTAAAATACATATTGGGATAACCCCGACCATTGTCCAAGCAATGATGTTCTTCTGTCTAGTATTCATGGTCAAAATATCACCTGCAAGCGATTTTGGTACAATCGCAACACTTTGTTCCTTCCCAAAAGAATCTTTTAGAAGTTTTATGATATATTCGCTATTACCAAGAGAAGTATTTCCAATGGTAAAGGCTTCTAACATCTCAGATGATGCCGAAACGAGGATATCCGATTGCTTATACGCTGTTCCATCTGTGCTTGCAATCTTGATTGATGCTAAAACCAATCCCGGATTACCACCCCATGACACACCCTCATCAACATTAAAATCAATAGTATCCGATGGTCTTACCCCTGATGTCGCGCCAAAGATCAAAAGGTTTTTGGTAAAGTGCTTATCCCTTACCGTAAACAAAGCCTCTATTGGACGTGATAAGGGCATAATTATCGGAACAGAAGAATCAATCAGTAAGTCAGAATAGTAGGCATCCTCATAATCCACCACAGGATAAAAGGGTTGGCTCTGATACGTTCGTTCAGCCTTCGTTTCAAATACAGCGCCATCACCAATCTGAATACCCCATTCTTTTAAATAAGCTTCTGTCATTGGCAATATATCCTGTGTCACATCAGCGGTATATATCAACATCTTGCCATAGGCTCCATCATTATATAAGAATTCATCAATTTTACTAATCATCGCCTCAGATAAATCTATTTGTGGTGCAAGCAACATGGCAATGTCATATCTATCATCGAGTGGGTCTGTGACCATGTTCACATCTTCTAAAACAAATCCGTTTTCGTTCAATAAATCATTAAAATCACTTTTATTTGCAACCCCATTGCCCTTTAATACTGCTACATGAATCTTATCATCAGACATCACTCTGAGTATTGCCGAGGTCAACACCTCTTCAGCTCTTGATGATACGATCATCACATTACCCGCTAGGTTTCTTTCATAGTTAAACATCTCTGACAAATTAATCAGCTCCGTATTTTCTCCACTAGTCACTAAAATATCACCTTTTTCCAGTACTAATTCAGAATACTGAGACGCAAAGGTCGGGTCTAGTACATAATCTATATAGGATAAAGTTACACGATTCGATTTTGCAGGGTACGCTTTCATCATAAGGTTAGCCTGTACTAAATAGGCCTCTCCCGTAAAACTCGTTTCCTCCGCTAGCACATAAATATGTACATCTTTTGGAAGAGATTGTAGCACTGCTGATGTTTCAGGTCCTACTTTATAGGCAGCGTTTGCTGTCAAATCTCCTACTAATGAGAATCGTTTTTCCAATTGAACCGCAACAATATTTACCAAAAGCATTGTTAAAACCAACAGTAGGATCATACTAGTGAACAGAATTTTTCCCATAGGCCATTTGTTTTCTTTATTAATCCATCCTTTCATAACCTACCCCCACCTCTTTCTGTCTAACACTGCAACCGTTAGGCTAAGAAATAGTACCGTTGTACTAATAAAGAAGACTATACCCGAAAACTCAAGGACACCAAATGTAAATGGCATATATCGTTTTCGAATTGATGCGCCATAAAACAATAATTTGAGCACATCGCTATTTACGATATAGACAAATGCATCTGTCAGCATCAAAAACATGCTAATCACATACCCGAGCACCGCCGCCACTACTTGGCTTTCTGTAAGTGATGAAACAAACAGACAGATTGCAATTAGTGTCGAACCTAACAGAAACAACCCTAGAAAATTACCAATCACTTCGGTCCACACAACATTGCCAAAAAACGACATCACTACAGCTGCAACCATTGTAAAAGAAATGGCAATGGTATAAATCAGCACTGCTGAAAAATATTTACCCAGGACGACACCAGTTTTTGTTAAAGGTAATGTAAATAACTGTTGATCAATCTTTAATCGTTTGTCTTCGGATAACAACCTCATTGTCAACACCGGCACCATAAACATGATGACTGGAAAAAGCAACGAGAACAAGGTTTCCATATCGGTGGTATTCACCGATAGGTTATAAGAATAGAAATAATAGCCAGCAAAAACAGACATCGTTCCAATAAATACATACCCAAGGGGTGAGTGAAAATACGCACGTATTTCCCTTTTAAGAATGGACCACATCATCAACCTCCTTGTCTGTACCATCGCTGTTTTCAATATGTTTCAAGAAAAAATCCTCTAGTGTAAATTCGCTGCTTTTGATAGATAGTGCAGGCAAATTCGCCTTAGCCAAACATTCAAATAGCCGCCGCCTTATATCACTATCCTTCTTTCCTTCAATCAAATATTCATAAGCACCTATCTCTTTTTGTTTAAGAACAATTACTTTTTCGAATATATCTTCGTCTCCCAGTGCTTTCTTTACTGCCTCTATTTCGCCTTCAATATTGGCGATCACTTTGCTGGGCTCATGCATAGATTTTCTTAAGTTATCTGGCGTATCATCTGCAATAATCTTACCGTCATGAATCAAAACCACACGCGAACAGACTAATTGCACCTCTGAAAGTATATGTGATGAGATAATAACTGTTCTCTTTTCGCCTACTTCTTTAATCAATGATCGAATATCTACTACCTGGGATGGGTCCAATCCTACGGTTGGTTCATCTAAAATCACTACTTCCGGGTTACCTAGCAACGCTTGCACAAGGCCTACACGCTGACGATATCCTTTGTATAAGTTCTTAATCATTCTGCTTTTTATATGTGAGATGCCAACACGATCACATAAGTCATCGATATGTTCCTTTCGGCCTTTTTTAATTTTTTTAATATCGCATATAAAACTTAAATATTCGACGACCTTCATGTCATTATAAAAGAAGAATTGTTCCGGTAAATAACCGATCAGCTTTTTTGCTGCCAATGGTTCTTTTGCAATATCATAGCCACCGATGGTTACATAACCGCTATCTGCACTAATGTACCCGGTTAAAATATTCATTGCGGTAGATTTTCCTGCACCATTCAATCCTAAAAATCCAACAACTTCTCCCTGCTTAATCCTTAAGTTGATATTAGTCAGTGCTTGTTTCCTGCCGTATTGTTTAGATATGTTCTTTACTTCGATCAAATGAATTGCCCCCCAATAATCTCAATATCTTACTGGTACATACAAAGGTACTTAACTGTTTTTTCTCTATTTGCAGCCATAAGTTTTCACACAT
>JAQICP010000219.1 GCA_027858555.1 Vallitaleaceae bacterium | reverse complement strand
TCGAAAAAAGATTGAAAGCTCCATTAATAATGCCAAAGTGTTTTTAGATATACAAAAATCACATGGTAGCTTTAGTAATTTTATCTGCGCTTATGTAAACCATACGCCTATTATTAATCAATTTAAAATGATGAATGATGTGCCCACTTCCACTGAGTTATCAGATCTGATTACAAAAGATCTTAAAAAACCAGGTTTCAAATTCATAGGTACAACTATCATATATGCCTATATGGAGGCTGTTGGCTTAGTTAACGATCATATAGAAAGTTGCTACAATTACCAGAAAATCACATGATTAATTCAAAAAAAACAACGGCGCATTATTCAGCACAGTTGTTTTTTCATTAGTTATGTAACTGTTACTAGGATAAGGCATAATTACCATTATTAAGATGATCCATTTTGTATATGCCGATAATCTGACCGTCTCTAGATATACCGATGCTATCTTGTTTATGAATCATCATAATGCGAATCGCCTCTAGAATATAAACAGATTCATCTATGACATATTTGCCGTTATCCCGAAAAAATTCTAATTCCGTCTCACTTGCATTTTGAACAACTTCATATAAATGCGTTGTACTAAGATAAGCACTAAAATTCTTGTGTCCAAAAAAATCCTCCACATATTGATTTTTAGGTCTGAAAATCATATCAATTTTGGTGCCAACCTGTTCGATTTTACCTTTATTCATAAGAATGATTATAGATCCTAATTTTAAAGCTTCTTCAATGTCATGGGTGACAAAGACAATGGTCTTTTTAAGTGTTGCATGAAGATTCAGTATCTCTTCTTGTAGTATTCTTCTAGTAATTTCATCTACAGCGCCAAATGGTTCATCCATTAATATGATATCTGGATTAGCTGCAAGTGCACGAGCAACGCCTACTCTTTGTGCTTGTCCACCTGACAGTGACCAGGGATGTCTATCTATGATATCTGTTTCTAACTGAACCACTGCGAGTAATTCTAATGCACGAGCTCTACGTTCTTCCTTTGGTACTTTCATGATGTTCAGAACATAGGCAATATTTTCCCCTACTGTCATATGTGGAAATAAGCCTGTCTGTTGTATGACATATCCAATAGACCTTCTAAGTTCAATGGTATCCCAGTCCTTAATCTTCTTATTATGAACCAGGATATCACCTGAGTCCCAATTAATCAACAAATTAATCAGTTTAATAAGGGTTGTCTTGCCACAGCCTGAAGGTCCAATTATGGTAATAAATACGCCTTGCTCAATATTCAAATGTATATCGTCTAGGACGATTTCACCCGCTTGGTAGCTTTTGGTAACGCCTCTAAATTCTATAGCTGACATAATTCCCTTTCTTTTATTCTGCGTCTATTAGTCCTTTTTAAATTAAAAAGTCTTTTGCAAAAAATTCTTGATCCTTACCTTAGCCATCAACTAAATAATTAAGACCTGTAAGCTCGGCATCTGTCATTGTGCCAGATAACATATCAAGTGCAGCTTCTAGTTCTGGATACTTCTCCAAAGTTTCTGCTCTAACAACCGTAGATGCATAGTAAGCTTTAAAAAACGATAAATCATCCTCAAGCGGTACTAAATCATAAGCTTCAATCAACCCATCAGTAGTAAAACCATTAATAACATCAACTTCGCCTTCAGCTAATGCTTGATATCTTAGTCCAATATTGACTTCTACAGTCTCACCAAAGCCTTCGAAATTATAAGCTTCTTTCAATGCCTCATAACCGTCTTCACGCTCATAATAATCAAAGTTGGCGCCAAGTGATAATTGGTCTGCTACTGCAATAAGATCAGACGTATTAGTAATTCCATACTCTGCTTGAGTATCTTTTCGAATGGTTAAGGCATAGGTATTATTAAAGCCATATAAATCCATCCATACGAGACCTAACTTTTCATACTCAGCTTTTAGCTTTTCAAATAGCACATCATGATCCGCAATCACTTCTTCCTGCTTAATGAGGTAGAACCATGCTGTTGATGTATACTCCCCGTACATGTCTATTTCACCATCTAATAATCCTTGGTGAATAATTGTTGCATCTCCCACGATATCGCATCTTCTTTCAACGTCAATCTCAGTATGGTTTTCAACTATTAAAGCAATCATTTCGGCTACAACGTAGCCTTCTGTGAAGGGTTTTGCAGCAACAACAACCTTCTTCTCTTCTTTTGGTCCACACCCTACCAATAATAAGGTAAGTAACGACAATGTAAGTACTACTGCTAATAATTTTTTCATAGTAAGATCCTCCTACTTTCCAAACACTTTAATAGTAATCTTCTTTTGAATCAAACCAAGAATGGTATCCGCAAATATAGCTACAATAGCAACCAAGATGCTGCCTGCAAATGTAAATACCATATTATTGGTTGTAATACCTCGCCATATGGCAACACCAAGGCCGCCAGCACCTATAAAGGCCGCAATACTTGTCATTGCAATTACCATGACAACCATGGTTCTAAACCCGGCGATTATTACCGGTAATGCCATAGGTAATTGAACTTTGAATAATATCTGGGCCGTGGTGCTTCCCATGGCTTTGGCCGCTTCAATTACCTGAAAATCCACTTCTTTAATACCAACATACACATTCCGCGTAATTGGTAGTAAACTGTATATAACAATAACAATCAGAGCTGTTTTCGCACCGAGCCCCGTCCAGGACATCAGCAATCCAAAAAAAGCAATAGTTGGTATGGTATAAGTAAAATTAATAATCGTGAGCACTATCTGTGAAGCTCTTTCATTATAAGTTATAAGCACACCAATGGATAAGCCAAGCAACGTTGAAATACCTATTGCTGTTCCCGATATCGCTAAGTGCTCTAAAAACCACTTGATAAAAAAGTCGGATTTCGATATATATAAGTTAATAACATCTTGTAAAAACCCCATCTTATACCTCTTGACTTTCTGAAACATTAATTAGTATCTTATCCAGATATTCTAAAAGTAATAGCTTCTCTTCTTGTTCAAAATCTTCATACACCTTTTCTAGGGCGAGTCTTGATATCTCCATAAAATCCGGTTTCAAAGCTAATCCCTTAACCGTCAGGGATATCACCTTTTTTCTACCATCATTAGGATCTTTTTTAAGATACACATAACCCAATTCTTCTAATTTACGTATTAGCATTGTAATCGTGTTTTTTTCCCGATTAATTGCCAATGATAGATCCGTAAAGGTCATATGTTCCCGTACGAAAAGCATACTAAGTATTGACCCATGTGAAGCAACAATACCAAATATACCTCTTTTTTCAAGTTCTTCAATGATATAGTGGTTTATTAACCTATTGATTTTTGATAAGTTTGATATAATCGCGTTTTCATTCATAGTATATTATAGTTCTATATAGAACTATAAGTCAAGGGTTTTTTTGATAATCGTTATCATCTAGTAATGAATACCTATTAAACACCCATATAGCTTGTGTAAAAAAACTTGTCTTCCTATATTAAAGTTTCATGAGAATGAGATTACAACAGGGTTATCACTATTGATTCATACAACTAACCATGTTAATCTAAGCCTAAGAATTTTACAGAAGTTCACTAAAAATACTAAGGAGTGCTAATATGAATAAAATAAAACTAATGACTATATTATCCCTTACTTTAACACTTGGTTTACTACTCTCTGGATGTGCGGTTATGGATTTAGATTATGAAACAATTGATATTGATGACGAAAAAACCATTGAACTTGGTAACATTTCACAACTTACAATCAATAGTGTCAGCAGTGATATTACCATCTTATTTGAAAACAGAGATGATATCCTTGCCACATATAAGGGAAGTGTTCGAACAGCTAAAAAAGATTACTACCCTGAGTTAACCGTCAGTGAATCATCAAGAAAAATTGGTATTTGGATTGACTATCCAAAAAATTCACTTTATCTAAATGATATCGATACCAAACTGACTATCTATTTGCCTGAAAGTTATTCAGCTGATTTATCTATAGGCTCTGTATCTGGCGATATAAACATTAATGAAGCTACTTTGGAATTATTAGATTGCGATTCTGTGTCAGGTGAGATTATTGCAGATGGCATCAATGCCGAAAGAGGTAAATTCAAGACAGTTTCTGGTGATATTACAATGAATCAATTTGCTAGCACTAATGTGGATGCAAGTACAGTTTCCGGTGATATTTCTCTAGAGATTCCTAAGTCATATGACCTTGATTTAACTACTAATACTGTTTCAGGTGATGTTAGTAATAAAGATGGTCATTCCACTGAAATAACTGAAGATATCGATGTGGATGCTAATACGGTATCAGGTGATATTACCATTATGCGTTATTAGAGTACGTATCAAAAACATGAATCTATAATAAAGTGACACCTTATAGTATGACTTTATAGCGTAGTAGTTACTAGCTGCTACGCTATTTTTTATGCTACTTGAAGGGTAATCTATATTCAACAGAGCTCATCCATCTAAGTAATTCCTTGGTTCTTTGTTCATATTATTATTTATCTTGAATATGGTTATATAAAGCTCTATAATATAA
>JAQICP010000214.1 GCA_027858555.1 Vallitaleaceae bacterium | reverse complement strand
TGGTAACGCTGATAGAGTTGACCGATGTGCCTAGCATTCATCTAAGTCAAAGTGATGATCACCGAGTTGCCGCTAATATCGTTGGTGACATTGCTTCAACGGCTTTGATAGGTGATTATAAACTGCTTGGTGAAATGGTAAGCGAGTTCCTTGGCCAAATGAATGGGGAAGTCATCTATTTTGGTGATCACGCCATTGATGGTGCTACTAACTACATAGTGGGTAATTCCACGGACAATGCTGGTATTAGTCAACTTAGCTACTCCATGTTTAGCGAAGACAGCATCAGTGTATTAGCTGATGTGTATGCGGCCGCACCTAAAACAGTTCAATTAAGTCTTTACGGGGATGATCAGTTATTAGATGCCATCAGTATTGATATCAATGAGTCAGGCGTTGGTAAAGTATTCTTTGATGTGATTCCCAATATTTTTTCTGTGCTTAAAGTAACAATAGATGAGCCCGATATGTTAGCCATAGATAATGTGAGTTATCTAAGCATTCTGACAGTGACGGATAAAAAGGTGGCACTCATAACAGATGCCAATGTATTTCTTTCAAAGGCTCTTGACTTATATCCAAAAGTTTCCATATATGATGTTCAGATAGACGATTACATTGATGTCAGCGGATTTGACATGTACATCTATGATGGTATTTTTCCTGAAGATTTACCAAAAGATGGGGTGATTGTTCTCATAAATCCTACTGATGTTCTAGGTATCACTAACTTAGGGTTTGTGAGCAATCCGGTGTACCTATATCATGAACACCCACTGACCGCCCATTTGGCAGAAGGTGATTTTTCTATTGGAGTGAGTCAGGTATATGAACTACCCATATGGGCTGAGCCGGTTATGACAACTGATGAAGGTGTTATCATATGTGCAGGCAACTTCGAAGGACAAGATGTGATTGTCATAGGGTTTGATATTCATAACACAGACATGCCACTTACGGCTAGTTTTCCCATCTTAATGACCAATATGGTTGATTATTATTTGAATCAGAAGCAGGTAACTGGTGATGCATTCATGGTAGGCGATACTGTGGAAATCAACTTGAAGCATAATGTATTATCTGCCAAAGTGACATACCCAGATGGTGAAAGTTATCCACTTGATATGGAGCAGGCAAAAGTTCGATTTGATGAAACGGGTAGTGTTGGCATATATCATCTTATCACCACAAGTGCAGAAGGTGACGCTGATGAAGTATTTGTTGTCAACGGACCTATAGGGGAAGGTACAAAAGGATTTGAAATGACTGGGTCTGGTGGGACCAATACTTTTACAAGTCGTGAGACGTTAACATGGCTTCTTGGCATTGGCGTTTTAATTATACTATGTATCGAATGGGCCGTCTATGGCATAAGGAGGGGTAGATAATGGGATTTAGTCAGACTTTGCACCTCTATCATTTATTACTCTTGCTGCCACTTTTCATAACCATAGTAATCTATGCCAGGTACCTGAAACATAATCGAAGAATATTCGTGGTCTTTAGGATGGTTAGTATCGTATTTCTCATTCTATTTCTACTTGGGCTACAGTTTAATTATAGTGCTAAAAAAACCATGACCATATTTGTTGCTGATCTATCAGCAAGTACCGGCTATAAAGTGGATGAGATAGAAGACTTTATTACGGATAGTATGGCTTATGCAGATGAAAAGGATGCAGTAGGGATTCTAACATTTGGAGGAGACACACAGGTTAATAATTCGCCAGACGAGGTGATTCATTTCGATGGCTTTGAAACGGTGGTCAATAGGGATTTTACTAATATTTCTAGTGCGCTTATATATGCAGATGCACTTTTTGAAACAGGCTATAAGAAGAGAATTGTCTTAATCACAGATGGCTATGAAAATGTAGGCGATTCCACAGAGTTTTTAAAAAGTGTAGTGGGTAAAGACTTAGGATTTGTAATCAAGACAATTGACATGGGCGAATTTGCTGAGGTTCAGATATCGGATGTACATGTACCAACTGAAGTTTCGGAAAACCAGAAACTAGACGTATCGGTAGATGTCTATTCTAATGTTGAGACCGACGGCGTGATACAAGTATATGCGAATAATGAAGTGACATTTACAAAAGAAGTGAGTCTGGAGATTGGCATGAATCAGTTCGTATATGGGGATCAGGTAGATGGGCTGGGACTTGTATCGTACACTGTAGAAATCATACCAGAACTTGATACTTTCAGTGATAACAATAGACTGTCAGCCTTTACTAAAGTCAGTAATAAGCCCTATGTGCTTATGGTTTATGATGACGCTTCAAAGGGGGATTACTTGGTGACCCTTCTTTCAGACTATGTGACCATTGAACGCATGCATACGGATAATCTGGTTGAGAATACAGAAAGCTTAATTGGGTATGTTGGTGTTATATTAGTGGATGTATCTGCTGAACATATGTCAGAAGACTTTATGACACATCTTCAGGAGCTAGTTCAGTATCAAGGGAAAGGTCTGCTTGTAACAGGCGGTGACAATAGTTATGGACCTGGTGGTTACTTTGAGACACCCCTAGAAGCCATTCTACCAGTGGATATGACCATAGAACCCAAGGAGGAGACACCTAATCTAGGTTTGGTACTGGTTATCGATAAATCAGGTTCCATGACTGCGGGACAATACGGTGTATCGAAGTTAGAACTGGCAAAAGAAGCGGCCATCCGAGGCACTGAAGTATTAGAAGAAAACGACCAATTAGGGGTAATTGCATTTGATGATACCGTAAAATGGGTTATAGAGATGACTCAGGTAGATGATAAAGCTGCCCTACAAGACATTATAGCGACCATTGTACCTGGTGGTGGCACAACCATTAAGCCTTCTTTACAAGCGGCAGTAGAAGCTCTAGTTGAAACAGATACAAAGCTTAAGCATAT
The DNA here is from genome assembly GCA_027858555.1 of Vallitaleaceae bacterium. Lineage (GTDB taxonomy): Bacteria > Bacillota > Clostridia > Lachnospirales > Vallitaleaceae > JAQICP01. Next base: position 1,491 of record JAQICP010000214.1, on the reverse strand, counting down.
CATATTACTAACTGATGGACAGGCAGAACAAACAGGGTACGACATGCTTCTTGACCAGATGGCGGCGAGTGACATCACCATTTCAACCGTTGCAGTAGGGGTTGGCTCTGATCAAAACCTACTCAAGATGTTAGCCGAAAGAGGCAATGGTCGTTACTACCTGACAGATGAGTTTAGTAACATACCAACCATATTTGCCAAAGAAGCGTTCATTGCTGGTGAAAAGTATCTCAACAACATTATTTTTACACCAATCTATCAAGACTACTCAGATATAATGAGTGGCATTACCACTGTACCTACACTGGATGGCTATGTCAGTACTAAGATCAAACCTTTAGCCAAGCTAATATTAAAGTCAACTGAAGAAGACCCTATACTTGCATCTTGGCAATATGGTCTTGGCAGGACAGTTGCATGGACCTCTGATGTGGATGGCTTATGGTCAACCAATTGGTTAAATCATCCAGCAGGTACGCAGATGTTTCAAAATATCTTTGGGTGGATGATTCAATCTGATATTAACCGAACCTATGATGTGGCCACAAGTTACAAAGATGGACTAGGTCAAATTAAGATATCAGGTGAAGAATTATTGAATCTGAATGTGGATTATATAGATGGGACTATTCTCTCTCCAGAAGGCACATTTAGTGAAATACAACTAGAAGCCACAGCGCCAGGCCAATATGAGGGTTCTTTTGAACCTAGCGGTGAGGGTGTCTATCTAGTCGAAGCCAGTATGGTAGTGAGTGGCGAAACCGTTAATATCTCAAATGGTATTATGATAGGCTACTCACCTGAATATGATTTTTCCTTGCAGTACCCTTTAACAGCTGATAAGATTGCCTTATTATCAGGGGGTGTCATTGCTACAAAACCTAGTGAAGTGTTTTCAAGCAAAGTGCCCAGTGTATCTGGTACCTATGACCTCAGCCAATTATGTTTATGGATTACCTTGATTGCTTTCTTGTTAGAAATAATCTTTAGAAAGACAAGTATTTTGTATAAAGCGAGTCAAGTCATACACCATACCATTGAAAATAGAAAGAATCGAACAATTGATAATACAGGCGTTACTACCAAACCTAAGAGTCATGCAACTGACTTGTTAGCAAGAAAGAAAAAAAGAAGAGACTAATGAAAGAAAAGACTAATGAAAGAAAAGATTAGCGATGCAAGAGAGTAGTAATGAAAGAGATTAGTAATGAAAGAGATTAGTAATGAAAGAAATTAGTAATGTAAGAAATTAGCAATGCAAGATATTAGTAATGCAAAAGATTAGCGATGCAAGAAATTAGTAATGCATGCGACTAGCTGATATAAGGGGTATAGATGGATAATAATCAATTACAAAAGAAACCGTGGATTTTAATTACAGATTTTGATAATACAATGTCTGAAAAAGATTTTTACCAGATTGTCATTGATGATTATATCGGGCAAGATGGAAAGAAATTATACAGGCAAACAAAAATCGAAGGTAAAATT